>CAYIWX010000059.1:0-3815 GCA_964367305.1 uncultured Candidatus Saccharibacteria bacterium | reverse complement strand
GCGGTTTCAAAAGCAAATGCGGCGGTGCGGCTTACTCCTCCAACGCTTGAACTCGGTGGTTCGAATGCAGCAATCATTTTGGAAGATGCTGATATAGAAGAGGCGGCCCGAGTAATCGTTTTCTCGCGATTTGTTGCAATGAGCTGTAATAACATCAAGCGGGTTTTTGCAGTACGTGGCGCTTTTAACAAGCTCTCTTGGGAAATAGAGAGATTAATTCCCGGACTAGAACCCCACGAAACATCCGAAAAATTTTCCGAAAGAGACGTAGAAAGATGCAACGATTTCCTTTCGGAATGCAGAGAACATTCTGGGGTGGCTTTGCAAGTTTCAGTTTTTTACGGAACGCAATTCACGAATGTCCTAAAACCGGCGGTTGTAACCATTCGAAATCCCGAAGAAACCGGCAGACTCAAGATTCTTCACGAAGAAACATTTGTACCGATACTTCCGATTGTAAGATGTGAAAGTATCGAAGAGGCAGTCAAACGCGCGAATGATTCCGAATTCGGATTGGGAGCAAGTATTTTCACGAAGGACAAGAAGAAATTCGAAATTTTGGCTCAGATGTTGGAGTGCGGCGGCGTTTATCATAATGACGCAATGACCGAATTTGCGATTCCCGGCGTTCCTTTCGGAGGATGGAAAAATTCCGGGAGTGGTTACACTCATGGCCCCGAAGGACTTCTCGAATTCGTCCGATTAAAAACAGTGATTACCGAGGCATGGAAACCGCCCAAATTTCTCGATAAATTGCACCTTTTCCCCTGGACCGAAACAAAAATGAAATGGCTCAAGAGATTTCTGAAATCGATCATTAGATTAAGCTAATCCGCCACTTGGCGGATTTTTATTTTGACTTGAGGGGTTGGTTGTTTTAGGCTGTTAGCAGCTAATTGAACCAGGAGACGTTGATGGAACCGATTGTCTTGAAAAGTGCCAGTGGATTTGAAGAGGTGGCTATTTGGCAGCCAAGAGAATTGAATTCAGAAACACCGGTTTTAATCCTTTGCCACGGAATGTGGGCAACTTATCGCCGGTGGGGAAAATATGGCCGGTATTTCGCAGAGAGAGGGTTTTTGGTCGTTGCACCAACCTATCGCCATCATTATCAAGGCAACGAATCTAACGAAAGGTTAGGCAAAACTTCGATCAAAACTTATACCATGGACGTCTGGTGTCTCATAAGGCAACTCTATACTGGCTTTGTTGTTTCGGGATTTGTGCCAAACAGGTTGCCGATTCTTGTGGGGCATAGTATGGGTGGGCCAATTGCTCAACTCGTTGCACTTCACGTGCCACTTACTGCTTTAATACTCATCGGCTCTGCGCCAGTTGCCGGCGACAGAATCTATACCGATCCGAATTATAAGAAATATATCAGGAAACTTTTCTTAAAGATTCTCTTTGGCAAGCCTTATCTCCCGCCTTTCGAAGCCTTGTCCGGATACGTCTATAACCGAATGCCCAAAAGCGAACATCGCGCCATTTACGAAAGAGCCGTCCACGAATCCGGCACTGCCGCCCGCGAGATACTCGCTGGAAGCGGCGAGGGATTAGTGAAATGGCTTTGCCGTCTCTCTTCGAAACCTATTGAAATTGATGAAAACCTGATTCATTGCCCAGTCCTCGTGATAAATGGCCGCCAGGACAAGGTGGTTCCTCTAGAAACAGCGGCTGATTTGGCTCTCAAGTACTCCCGAAGAGATAGTAATGTCCTAACCGAACTTCGTATTTTTGATGATTTCGCCCACTGGCCGATGTGTGAACCACCGCAAGGAAATTTCGCCGGCTGGGAAAAATCAGCGGATTTTATTCTAAACTGGCTGAAAACCAACACATAAAAGCAAGGAATGACTCCGGTTGAATCGGAGCATTTTTTATTTAATGATGGTTTTTGTGTTAAACTGAAAACAGTAATTTACAAAAATAAATAAGGGGGTGACGAAATGAAATTCTTTGTTTACTCGAGATGGTTTAGGGAAGAGCTTAAGAAAACAACTGGCAAGATTTGGTTTTTTGCAAGCATTGGCGGCGCTTTCTTTCTTGTTTGCGGTTTTGTAATGATCGTTCTCACTGGCCACTACCTTAACACCAACTTCTACCAACTGCCGCCCCTGCCTGACCTGGGATATAGGGTTCTGCCTCGTGTTTTAGGTCTGATGTTTCTTGACAGAACCGGACTTCTCACAAGTTTAATCCTTTTTGGAGTAGGTTTAAGCCGAGAACCCCATCGAATACCTTATATTTTCTTTATCGCAAGTTTATGGTTCTTTATAAGAATTATTTCTATGGTAATCACGCCTTTCGGAGCGCCGCAAACACTACCAATCCCGCCAAATTTCAATATCGAATCGATTTGGGACTTAATTAAAAGCGGCCTAGGATCGAAGCATACGCTTTTCTTCTCGGGTCACACCGGTCTTCCTTTTCTTGGATTCCTTATTTTTCGCAGTAAAATCAGAGTTAAGATTTTATTTATACCGCTTCTCTTCCTTGTAGCTTATTATCTTCTGCTTATGGACTATGATCTGCTTTGGATAAGCATACTTTCATTCGTCTCAATAGTCCTTTTCCCTTTTAGAAGAAATGTTGTCCAATTGAAATTTGTTTTCCTCGTATGGTCGTTTCTAATGGCCTCAACCGTGCTTTTGGTAAGGGGGCATTATTCTATTGACGTTTTTGGCGCATATTTTATGACCGGCGGCATATATTTCTTTGGCCGTTATCTTTTTAGATGGCTTGAGAAAATCTGTGAAACCCTGGAATCTGACTTTAAATCGAATAATTAAAAACCCGCATCAAATTGCGGGGTTTTTGTTTACAAACCCAATTCTTTTTTCTTCTCTCTTATGTCTTTTTCTAAAAGGCGCCACTTCATGAAATAATGACGTCTTCCATCCTTACCCTCTAAGTAAAGAGAGTTGTCGTCTTCTTTGACGCCCAATTCTTTTTTTAATTTTTCGATCTCCTCTTTAGTAAACCACTTATTAGATTCATTAGACGGAGGGTTTTCTCTCATAATTTTTTATTTAATTCGGTCTTGTTACTTCTTCTTCCCTTCGATTATCAATTGGGCAATGTTTTGAGGCACCTCCTCATAGTGTGAGAACTCCATAGTAAATGACCCCCTTCCCTGCGTCATCGAACGCAAACTTGTTGCATAACCGAACATTTCGGAAAGCGACACTTCAGAATCAATCACTCTTACCGTTCCCCTCTCACCCATTGCTTTTATTTTACCACGCTTAGAACTTAAGTCGCCCGTAACATCGCCCAAAAAATCCGGCGGCACAATCACTTGAACTTTCATTATAGGCTCAAGCAAAACCAGTTTTGCTCTTCGCGAACCTTCCTGAAGCGCCATCGAGCCGGCAATTTTGAAAGCGAACTCCGACGAGTCGACTTCGTGAAAAGATCCATCATACAAAGTAACCTGCATGTCAATTAGGGGATAACCGGCAAGTACACCTCTCTCCATTGCTTCACGGACGCCTTTTTCGATTGGGGAAATAAATTCCTGGGGAATTACTCCGCCCCTAATCGCATCAACGAATTCAAAACCCTTACCGCGTAGCAGGGGCTCAACCTTGAGCCACACATGACCGTATTGCCCCCGACCACCGGATTGGCGAATATATTTTCCTTCAGCTTCGGCAGTATTTTTGATAGTCTCCTTATAAGCCACCTGTGGACGGCCAACGTTTCCTTCGACACCAAACTCTCTTTTCATCCGCTCAACGATAATTTCGAGGTGCAACTCGCCCATTCCGGAAATAATCGTTTCACCGGTTTCAATATCGCCACTAACTCTA
>CAYIWX010000058.1:0-3833 GCA_964367305.1 uncultured Candidatus Saccharibacteria bacterium | reverse complement strand
GCGCCCGAAGTATCAAGAATTGTTCGGGAGTCAACTTGGCTTGCGACCTGAAGAGCAATTCGCGAGGTAATATTCGCTTTAATTAGCCCCGTAATAACCTCAACCGAGGGTCTTTGGGTTGATACCGCGAGGTGGATTCCGGTTGCCCGAGACATTTGAGCCAAACGAATTATTGTTCCTTCAACTTCCCGGCCAAAAGAGGTCATGAGGTCTGCGAGTTCATCTATTACAACTAAAATGTAGGACATTTTTTCGGGGCCTTTGTTATAGCTTTTAATGTCGCGGGCACCTGCCTCAAGAAGCATTTGATAACGCCGTTCCATTTCTAGGACAGCCCAGCGGAGAGCGCCAATCGCTTTTTTGTTGTCGGTAATGACTGGCGTCATAAGGTGGGGAATGTCTTCATAAATCGAAAGCTCAACCTTTTTTGGATCAATGAGGATTAGTCGCAGCATTTCCGGAGAATTTTTGAAGAGGAGTGAAATAAGCATCGAGTGGATCATAATCGATTTGCCGCTTCCAGTTGCCCCGGCGATCAAAAGGTGGGGCATTTTATCGATATCGGCAAAGATCGGTTCGCCGGAAACGTTTCGGCCGAGCGCGAATCCTAAAGGACCGCCTTTTCCGAAATCTGGGTAGAGAAGAAGGCTTCCAAGGCGCACGACCGCGGCCGCTCTATTTGGTACTTCAATTCCAACAAGAGACTTCCCTGGTATCGGGGCTTCGATGCGGATCGGGTGAGCGGCGAGAGCGAGGCTCAAGTCTTTGTGGAGTGACTCAATGCGGGACAACTTCATGCCTTCAGCCGGTTTTAAGGTATAGCGGGTAACAGTTGGGCCAACATTGATTTCGCCCATTTCAACCGGTATCCCAAAACTTTCAAGTGTCCTCTTAATGATATTTGCATTTGCCCGAAGGTCGCCTATCGTCGGCTTGTCAACCGATGAAGCAAGGAGCGTTAAGGGCGGGGCAGTATAGTTTTTAATCGGTTTTGCGGAAGAGATTTTCAAAGGCTCTTCTTCTCCTGTTTTAGTCTCAGTTTTGCCGCTCTTTTTTTCTTGTGGCGACAAATCAGTTTTTACGGGGTCGGTGAGAACGGGTTCTCTAGGAATGTTTATTATCGGTTCTTGAATGACGGCCCCGGCATTTTTATTTTTTGCGAAAATAGAGAACCTCAAGGGCCGGTTTAGAATTACGAGGAAGGACGCAATAAGCGCGGTTGCTGTTATTACAAGCGAAGCGGGTATGCCAAAAGGATTCTTTAGAGCGCCCACGATATTTCCGGTAAGTCCCCCCTTGCCTGGTGAGACAATATCTAAGAGTCCCAAGCCCGACGCAACAAATAAGAGCGACGCCGCAAACGTTGCTCCCCAGAATTTCTTTCTCTCGGGCGCAATAAAAGAAAAAGCCAAAAGAAAAGAAGTGGTGGGCAACAAATAATATCCCCAACCAAAAAATCTACTTAAAAGTTCGTAAAAACTTTCCCCCCACGGGCCAGCTTCGTCGGCGGAGGCAAGAATCAAAAGAATCGCAACCCCTAAAAAAGTTACTACCCAGACGCTTTTTTTGATATCCGGATGGATATTGTTTTCAGCTATATTTTTCTCGTTTAACTTTTCTTTTTTATTACGGCGAGCCACAGATTTATTTAACTCTAAAAACAGAACGATTTCAACAAAAAACCCGCTATTTGCGGGCCTGTTTTATGGGCTTAAAAACCGATGGATGTCTGCCAGTTATCGGCGAACGAACCACCAAACACTTGAGGTCAGAAACAAATTTATCGAAGATTGGTCTCAATTCTTTGTTTTTTGAGAAAAGTTTACGCAAATTCTCATTGGTAACCCTTTCGGAATCTTCAAACCACCTAATAGCTCGACACATACGTAAGGGAACAAGCGCTCCGGACATTATGAGCAACTGTATCGCTTCGTACCATTCTTTGCTCGTGGGTATTACGCCTTTTTGCGAAAATGGTGAGTTTTTGAGAACTGGGAAATATCTTGCATACTTATCTCTTAACTTTTTCATCGCCGGATTAAAGATTGTGGGATCGTCTGTTATGAAGACGGTATTATTTTGAGGGTCTACCAACATTACGAGAGATTTTAAAGCCAGACGTAGGAATTCTGAAAGGTGAATAGATTCGACCGAGAGAGGCTTATAAAACGAATCAACTTTTCTTTTTTTGGTCACAATTCCCTCGAATGATTTATAATTGGCTGACCTCACTATAATTTTTTAGGAGTTTCGTGTCAAGAAAATCCTGTTTTTAATTATTGTTTATAGACGCACGATAAAAAAGCGCGACATAATATCGCGCTCGCCTTATTTATAACTGAATAAAACTATGTTTGAATGTTTGCAATTGTTTTCTCCATTGCCTGAAGAGTTTCGGTTGGTCGGTTTCGAGAACGAAAAGCCTGTCTTTCACTTCCCACATTGTCCCCTGTGGATATGGGACAGGGTCAAATGGGGACAGAGAAGTTGAACAAGCAAGCTCCATCACCTTCTCGTTCCTTCCACAAAGTTCGTCAAAGAGTGACCCGACTGACCTTATGCCGCCTAAGCCGATTTCGCTCCAATGGATTACTGGGGGTGTTTCTACGTTCGCAGCAGTCATAATCAGAACGTGCAAGTTGGAAAAATGCGCTACAACAGCTTTCACAAAATTATCTATTGTCGGTTGATGGAGCGCACCGCCACTGCAGTTGCCAAAGACGTGCGGCTCGCAAACCACGCCCCTTTTCCCTTCACTCACACGAAGGCGGAAACGTATATCAAGTTGGAAATCGGTTTCTGTCCTCTTCCACGCCCAACAATCGGATTCAAATACTTCTGCTCCACGCTGGTTGGAATGCCCCGCAAGATATACCATCTCGTTGTGCGGAGGTTTTGTCCCTGGACCAAAAGTAAATCCGTGTTTTTGAAGAGTTGCGATAAAATCTCTATCCAACTTGAAAGTCCCAACAGGTTTAGTGTCGAACTCGGGATAGTCAGAGTGCTTTCTTGATTCTGCGGGGATGGTCAGCTCGTGCAATTCTGCCGCTCTGCTAATAAGAAACGATTCTTTGACGAAAGTAATCGGAGATTGATTGCTCATTTAGCGACCCCTTTTACAATTGTATTTTTGCTGTCCTAATACTACTCGTGATCCTTCTTTTGTGTCAAGAAAAAAACCCGAGTAAATGCTCAGGTTTTTAGAAATTCATTTATCCCCGAAGACCAGTTGAACCGAATCCGCCGGAACCGCGATCGGTTCTCTCAAGGCTTTCAAGTGATTCAACAATTTCAATTTCTGGAATAATAGCTCTTTGAAAAACAATTTGGGCAATTCGCATATCATGTCGAAGATCAAAAGCGGTGTTTCTCCGATTGAATACGAGCACTCCCGCCTCACCCCGATAATCTGGATCAACTGTCCCTGGTGCATTTGTAACTTGTATTCCCCACCTTGAGGCGAGGCCGCTCCGAGGAGCTACCCAGTAAAACATTGGGAAGGGCATCTCGGTTACAAATCCAGCGCCGATGAGGACAGATTCCTGGGGATCCATTCTATAAACCAAATCATTATTTATTTCTAGAACGTGACGAGCAATGTCAGGATCTGCAGGAACATTGTTAAAATCAAAAAGAATTTTTCTTAAATTCGGATTTTTTGGATCCGTTTCAGTGGGCGAAACAACCACCCTTAAAAAAACATCATAACCAATTGCACCTTCAGTTTTTCTTTCGGGGATTTTTCCGCCCGGCAGAACATACAGCTTGATTTGAGTATTCATGCGCTATTCTCCCCCAAAGTTTTTAAAATGCTCAGGTTAGTATATGATAAA
>CAYIWX010000057.1:0-4034 GCA_964367305.1 uncultured Candidatus Saccharibacteria bacterium | reverse complement strand
CTCTTCAGGTCGCAAGCCAAGTTGACTCCCGAACAATTCTTGATACTTCGGGCGCCGAGAAACTTCTGGGGTCGGGCGATCTTCTTTTTGTCTCAGCCGAACTTTCAAAACCAATGAGAATTCAGGGGGCATACCTCACCGAAGACGAGATTAAAAAAGTCACGGGCTTTGTGAAAAAAAATAACGAAACTCCAAAACCAGAAATGTTGGGCGCGGAGGGCGACGAAAACGAAAGGTCATCACTTGATTTTGAAAATTATTCGGCGAACGGCGACGACGATGAGATATTAAAAGAAGCAATTGAAGTTGTCCGGCAGGCAAAAAAGGCTTCGGCTTCACTCCTTCAGCGCCGACTAAAGGTTGGCTACGCTAGGGCCGCCCGCCTTCTTGATATCATGGAGGAAAAAGGTATAGTTGGACCGGGAGAGGGCGCAAAACCCCGAGAAGTATTTCTCTAAAAAATAAAATATGGCGAACGAAGAACAAAAAAATGTTTCAAGCATCATAACAGATGCCTTGAGGGCTAAGGGAATAAGCCTTGAAAAACTGGCTCAACTCACGGGCGTTTCTGATCGTCATCTTACAATGTTTTTGAATGAAAAATTTGAAACGTTACCGCCGGCTCCTTATACTCATGGATACTTAATGAGGGTCTCAAATGCTCTAAATCTTGATGGGCCGCAAATTTGGGCTGATTACTTAAAAGACAATGAAGCGCTCCGAAGGTCGGGCGAAAAAGACCATTTGCCGAAAAATCGCTTTGAAACTAGGGTCTTCAAAAAAAGATTGCTTTTACCGATTCTTCTTGTGCTTTTTATTCTCGCCTACACAATCTTTGGAGTGATGTCTTTCTATAACAAGCCTAAGTTTTCTTTAAATATCAAAGACGGCGTGATCCTTCATGATCCAAAACTTAGTCTTCTCGGAAGCATCGGCCCCACCGATCAATTGACTCTAAACGGGGAAGTTGTCTATTCTGACGAGAAAGGTAATTTCCAAAATTTTTTGGAATTAAAACCGGGATTTAACACTTTAGTTTTCAAAATCAAGCGCATATTGGGAAAAGAATTCATGATAACAAAACAAGTTTTTTATGAAGTCCCAACAGAAGCCGCCACTCTCAAAAATCAATAAAAATGACCGTCATTAAAAAAGATAAAAAAACCGAAACGCCTTCCGAGACAGAAAAAAACAAAGATCTGGAAACACTCATGGAATCACTCCAGTCGCGTTTCGGCGAAGGAGCGATAATGAAGCTTGGAGACGCAACCCGGGCAAAAGTGGAAACGATTCCATCGGGTTCCTTCTCGCTCGATGTGGCCTTAGGCGGCGGACTCCCGAAGGGCAGAATCATTGAAATTTACGGACCGGAATCAAGCGGAAAAACCACCCTGGCTCTCCACGCAGTCGCTGAAGTGCAAAGACGAGGTGGAAAAGCAGCTTTTATTGATGCCGAACACGCCCTCGACCCCGATTATGCGGCAAAAATCGGTGTAAGGGTAAAAGAACTTATTATTTCTCAACCCGATAACGGCGAGGAGGCTTTAAATATTTTGGAAAGTCTGGTACGTTCGGGAATTATTGATATTGTTATTGTTGACTCTGTCGCCGCTCTTACTCCCAAGGCCGAAATAGAGGGTGAGATGGGAGACCGGCACATGGGTCTCCAGGCCCGGTTGATGAGCCAGGCGCTCCGGAAACTTACCGCGATTTGTGCCAAGTCCAGCACGATCGTTATTTTCATAAACCAGCTCCGAATGAAGATAGGAATTGTATACGGAAACCCCGAGACAACGACAGGGGGTATTGCTCTCAAATTTTATGCGTCGGTTAGAATTGATGTCCGCCGGATCGCCCAAATCAAAAAAGGTGAGGAGATAGTAGGAAACCGCACAAAGGCCAAGATTGTAAAAAACAAAGTGGCGCCGCCTTTCAAAATTGCCGAGTTCGACATAATGTATGGCGAAGGCATCTCTTACGAAGCGGATGTTTTAAATACCGCAATAAAATATGAAGTAGTTAAAAGATCGGGGGCAAGTTACACATTTCACGAAGAAAAACTAGGGGTTGGTTTCGACAATGTGCGGGAAAAACTCAAAGAAGACAAAAAAACCCTGAACGAGATCAAGAAAAAGACACTCGAAGCGACTGAAAAATAAAATCCGCCTCTCGGCGGATTTTTATTTAGTGTTTAACTTATAAAAATTCTCAAGGATTTGAGCGATTAAAATCGGGCCGGTGCCGCCCGGAGTCGGAGTGTATTGTATGTTGTGTTCTGTATTCTGTATTTTTGATGCATCAAAGTCGCCGGAGAGTTTTCCGCTCTCGTCCCTCGAATAACCGAAGTCGATTACTAGAGATTCTTCTTTTAGCATTTCCGGTTGAATTAAACCGGCTCTGCCGACACCGGTTACAACAACATCAGCATTTTTTAGAATGCTAAAATCACTTCCCTTGCGGAGAAGAAAAAGATTTCTTGCCCTTCTCATTAGCCAATTCGCAATCGGTTTCCCGATCAAAATCCCCAAACCCACAACCGCCACGCTATAATTTCCGATTTCTCCGCCAAAGACGTGCGCCCGAGGCCCATCCGCCTCCGGCGGAGATCCGCCTCCGGCGGACAATTTTAAATTTCCGATTATTTTTTCTACCACTCCGACCGCAGGTGGGAGCACCGGATTTCGATTGGCATAAAAAGCTCCGAGCGCCCGCTCACTCAAAACATCCAAATCTTTTTCACGGGGAATAACATTCAAAACGTAGTGATTGTTGATGTGGTCAGGCAAATGAAGCTGAACGATCACCCCGCCGCAAGTTTTATGGCTTACAATTTTTAAAACTTCTTTCCGGAGGAGATCTTGCTTAATATCCCCGGGGAATTCGTAAAGCCTGAAATCTATTCCCAATTCTTTTGCGATCTTTCTTTTTTGATTTAAAAATCCCGCTGAATCGGGATTTTCACCAACTAAAATTCCCGCCACAAATTTTTCCGGCCGCGGCTCTTTTTTTAGCCTTTCAACAATCTCGGCTGCGATTTTTTTTCCGTCAATAATCATTATTTAGTGGGGAAGAGGAAATTTTTTCACAAGTTCCCCTATTTCTTTTTTTAATTGTGGTTCGCTCTTCTTTTTGAGAAGGGTGGCATCAATCAATGCGGCAATGAGCACCATTTCTTTTTCTTTCATTCCACGCGTGGTCAAAGCAGCTGTCCCAATCCTTATACCTGACGGATCAACCGGAGTCCGCGTATCATAGGGAATAGTGTTTTTATTAACGATAATTCCGACGCTTTCCAGCAAATCGCTTGCTATTTTTCCACCGATTGATTTTCCCCACGTATCCATCAAAAATAAATGGGTATCGGTACCGCCCGAAATGATTCGCCAACCTAATTTTTGTAATTCTCCGGCCAACACTCGGGTATTTTTCACAATTTGGCTCGCGTAATCCTTAAAAGCCGGGCGGCTTGCTTCTTCTAACGCCACCGCAACGGCTGCGATTTGGTTTGCGTGCGGGCCGCCCTGAAGCCCCGGGAAAACGGCCTTGTCGATTGCTGGGGCAAAATTAACCTTCGAGAAAATCAGGGCTGATCGGGGGCCCCGAAGGGTCTTGTGAGTGGTAGTAGTCACCACGTCGGCATAAAGAAAAGGCGTGGGGTAGACCCCTCCAGCTACAAGGCCGGCAAAATGGGACATATCAACCATGAAAATTGCACCACAGGCATCAGCAATTTCTCTAAATTTTTTGAAATCCACAATTCTTGAATAAGCAGTATAACCCGCGACAATTAGTTTCGGTTTTTCCTTCTCCGCAATTCTTAAAATTTCTCCATAATTAAGCAGTTCTGTGTTTTTGTCTACGCCATATGGAATTTGATTCCAGAGTTTTCCCGTTACGCTTACTTTGTGACCATGGGTTAAGTGTCCTCCCATTGGAAGGCTCATCCCCATGATTTTTTCGCCGACTGGAACCAAAGCGTGATACACCGCGAGATTGGCAGGTGAACCGGAATAAGGCTGGACATTAACGGACCA
>CAYIWX010000056.1:2310-4168 GCA_964367305.1 uncultured Candidatus Saccharibacteria bacterium | reverse complement strand
GTAATTTGGCCAAAGGGATAAAGAATTTGGGAGTTTAAGACAATTACAAAAAGAGCGAGTATGAGCAGCAACCAGTTGGGGCGAGGAAAGGAAATTTTAATTTTTCTGGAAATATAGATCCAGCTGATAATAGTTAAAACGAGTAAGAATTTGGGGAGCACAGAGATAACCAAAAGTCCGAGTATTATAGATTTAATTATTTCAACTTCTCGCGAGTCAATAATTTGAAGCAGGACAGCCCGGCCTAGAGGATAAATAACAAGTATAAAAAGGAGAAGAAATTTGAAGATATCGAGGACCATTAGATGGTGTTGACCCGGAAATTAAGTTCCGGGTCAAGGCGCCAACGCCGACGGTTGTTGTCTTCATAGTAACGCAAAACGTAAAGGCGGTAAAAGATGGCAGCCGTATCGACCAACATGTTGAAAATATGGCGGGAGGCGGCTGCGGATGTGGATTTATCGGCGGAAAAATCTATCTCTACCGGAGCTTCATACATACGGTTAAAGCCCAGGTGATTAGCTACGGCTAATATTTCCACGTCAAAAGCATATTGTTTAACAATGAGCCGAGGGAGAACGGTTTCAAGAACCTCGCGGTGGAAACATTTAAGACCCACTTGAGTGTCCCTAATTTTTAAACCAAATAATATGCGGGTGAGAAATTGATAGCCGTAAGAAAAAAGTTTACGTTTTAGGGTCCAACTGACTTTGGAAACAGGATGGCGCTTAGAACCAACTATTACGTCTGCGCTATACCATTCAAAATGCTCAAGAATCATTGATAGACCATTGGGATTAATTTCCATTCCTGAATCGATGAAAGCAATAATTTCTCCTCTACTTTTAGCCATTCCGAAACGGATGGCGTGACCTTTTCCCTTATTGGTTGGATATCCCATCACTTTAACTCCGGATACTTTAGACGCGTTTTTAAATGATCCGTCTTCATAGCCATCAACCACACCAATAAGTTCGGACGTGTATCTTAATGTATCTAACACTCTTTTAATACGGCGTAAATCTTTTTCAATGGTTTTTTCCTTCTTGTAGATGGGGACTATGACTGATAATTTTGGCTTCATTTTTAACTCACCCAATATCCCCGGGCGAAGAGGGAGAGGAAAATAATAAAGGCCAGGGCAAAAGAGCCGAGGATGATTTTGCGGGCTAGGGGGGAACGGGATAATAACTCTCCGATGAGTAAGAACGAGGGGAAACACAGCAGGACGTAGCGGGGCAGGGAGGTGAAACTGCCGGTCAGGGTGGGAGTGAGATAGGCCAGGAAGTTAAAGACGGCGTAAGACAGGCGGTGCTTGATAAATGAGTAAACGGTGGTGACCAGAAAGGCCGTTCCGGTCATAAATTCGAGAATGATGGTCAGATACAGCGGGTCAGCCCGGTTGACAGTAAAGAGCATCTTCAGGTAGCGCCAGAAAACCTGATACAACATAACTAATTTTTCACTGCGGCCCTGGGCAAAGTTGACCTGGACGTGGAAAAAAGCCAGGGGGTCCCCGGTTGTATTATTTAAATAATTCATGTAAACCAGTAATCCCATTGGTATCAATAACAATGGGATTAAATTTTTAATTTTTAATTTGAAATTTTTAATTCCCTGGATTTGCTGCCACCATTCGATTAAAAGAGCCGGAAAGAGAAAAATGCCGATGAAGCGGGTGTAACTGGCCAAGGCTCCAAATATGCCTGCCAGCAACCAGTGGCGGGTGCGGGCGCAGTAAAAAGCGGCGATAGTCAGGAAAAAGAATAGACCTTCGGTATAAATGGAAGTAAAGAAGAAACTGACCGGAAAGAAGAGAAGAGCCAGAACGGTCCATTTGACTACATTAGGAGAGTAA
>CAYIWX010000056.1:0-2300 GCA_964367305.1 uncultured Candidatus Saccharibacteria bacterium | reverse complement strand
TAGTAATCTAAAAGAATATGTTTGGTGAACAGGTAGAGGCCAAGGAGAAAAGAGACGAGAGAAACCAGAATGCCGACGGTGACAGCGTTGTTCAGGGGAGGCAAAGTCATAATGCGGCGGATGAGGGTGGGATAAAGAGGAAAGAAGGCTTGCTCGGAGTAGCTGTAGCCCCGGCGGGCGATATAGGTGTAGTGCATACCATCAAAGTTTTCCCGGGAATAAAACCAGGGCTTTTCCACATAACCCTGGGTGCCGCTGCCTAAATATGTCTCCCGCAGGGGCAAGGATGAATATTGGGCGGCAATAGTCACAATAACGATAACAGCTTGCCAAAGGACAAAAATCTTAAAACAACGGGAAAAACTCATGTACGGATCATTTTAATATTTTAATAGCCATTCGTAGAGTGGGATAACCTCAATATGAGAGCCCTCTCGCTCAATATTTTGTTTTTCTCCCTCGGTCACGACGATTAATTTGGCGGACTTTTTTTGTTCGGCGGAAGCAGCAATAAGCGCTCTTAATTCTCGTTCTTTCGTTTCGTCTACGTCAAAATACTGTGATACTTGGATCAGCATGCTTTTCCTGGGCAAAAAGAAGTCCACTTCAAAATTTTGACTCGTTTTGTAATAGTAAATATCCGAGGTTTTCCTTCTTAACTGTAAGAACACCATGTTTTCTATAAGTTTCCCTTTATTTTCAGAAAAACTGAAACCCACTGACTGAGACAATCCCGTATCAATACTATAGATTTTTTTGGCTGCGATCTGTTGTTCTTTGACGGAATACGCATATTTATTGACCACAAAAAACAACCAACTGTTTTCCAGATAGTCAATATAACTTTTGACAGTATTGACGCTCCCTAATTTAAGAAGCTCTTTAAGCTTGTTAAATGAAATCAGAGAAGAAGTATTGCTTATTAAATAAAAGGCCAGCTCTTTTAGACTTTTGACGTTATCGAGCTTGTAGCGAGTCGCAATGTCACGATATAGTACGTCGTCATAGAGCGTCTGGTGGATTGAGAGTTCTGGATATTTCAATGAATCCGGAATGCCGCCGGAGGCTAAATATTCACTCGAAAGTTTAAGAAGCCGACCTCTTTCTTTTGTAGTTAGAACCTTTAAGTTGGGGATCTCGACTTTATGAAATTGTAAAAACTCTCGAAATGAGAAAGGGAAAAGTTCCACTCTAATAGAGCGGCCCGTCAGCCGCGTCCCTAATTCTTGACTCAATAATGAGGCATTTGAGCCAGTAACAATAAATTTATATCCTTGGTCGTGGAGACGACGAACAAATCGTTCCCATTCGGGCACATTCTGGATTTCATCAAACAGAAACGTCTTTTTTTCACCAAAAAGACTAATCAATGTTTCATGCATTAAGTCAAAATCTTGAACTTGAAAATGTAGGAGTCGCTCGTCTTCGAAGTTGACAAAGTAAAACCCGTTATTGAGATATTTATTTGCCAGTTGAGCGAGTAACGTAGACTTTCCCACCCTTCGCAAACCGGTAATAACTGTGATTTGAGGTGTTACGACGATATCGCCAAGTTGATTCAGGACCTCTCTTTTTACGCCTAAGTCGCGAGCCTGAAAGGTTTCATATTGTTCTTTTAAAACTGATGACAGTAGTTGTTTAGTCATAATATTGTAACTATACTATAAATTGTTCTCACTGTCAATGAAAACAATTAACGATAGGTTTTCAGTGGTGTATATTTAACACTTCTTGATAGACTTGCAAAGTTTGGGCAGCTGTTTTCGCCCACGAAAACTTAGGCGGCGCGGTGCTGGGCTTGGCCGCTTTGATGGCTCTGGCCATGTCTTTTGTGTCGGTGGGGTCAAAATAAATGGCGGCGTCGCCACCAACTTCTGGAAGCGAGGAAGTACGGCTGCTAGCCACGGGAGTGCCGCAAGCCAGGGCTTCCACGACGGGCAGGCCAAAGCCTTCGGATAGGGATGGCTGGCAATAGACTGTGGCCAGGTTATAAATATCTACTAGGTCCGCGTCGGAAACAAACCCGAGTCTAAGAACTAAGTCTAAGTCTAAATTTCTCAAATGGGAAAGCTCGGGATGGGAGAGGTCCATTTTTCCCAGTTCCTTGGCCTGGCGTCCGACCATAACTAGGGAGAGTTTGGCCATTCGCGCGGCGGCGATTAAATTGGGAATGTTTTTGTTATAGTTGACGTCGCCGACGTAGAGAACGAATTTTCTGGGCAAGTGGTATTTATTTTTGGGTTTGGAAATCTTTTTAAATATGGGGTCGGCGGCTTCGTAAATAAGTTTGAGCTTGGTGT
>CAYIWX010000055.1:0-4181 GCA_964367305.1 uncultured Candidatus Saccharibacteria bacterium | reverse complement strand
GAAAGACAAGGAGCCGACAGTGAAGATCGCGGTTGTCGTACTTACAGTACTTATTTCTTTTGGGGGAAGGGTTGAAGCCCAGAGAGATGACCTAAGGCTTCTGGGATATCAGTATGCCTGGAGCTTTGGCCAAGAATTTGCCGGGAGGGTTATCCACGGAGAAAATGTCGGAGAGAGTTTTCTTAAATCGCTCTATGAAGCGGCGCCTCCGGCAGTTTTGAGGCATGTTGGGATGAGGATGGTTGCCGAAAACTGGCGTCTTGCCATTCCTGCCCAACTTCTTATTCATAAAGGGGTCGAGATCGAACAATTGTCGATTAGAGGAGAACCGATCATTTCTTCGTCGCTTCTTACTTCTTGGGCAGTTGATTACCTATGGTTCAATCTTCGAATAAAAGAGGGTAAGCCGCTTTTGCCGCGGGTAAATCTTAATGCAGTTACGACATCATTTAGGTACGATCGGAAGGATTTTCTGTGGGGCGAGTCACTTGTTAGTGGGACCGTTGTTTGGTCTACTCTTGGTTCTCTTGGAACGATTCAGTCGGGTTATACGGTCGCTGGGAGGTCTATGTTTGGTGTGATTTTTGTTCGGTCTGAACACTTGAGCGATCATCTTCTTTCTCACGAAATCATCCATCGTTTTCAGGAAATTCGGGGCGGAGCGCTTATTAATCCACTTTTTGAATCAATCAGATTTGAGACAAAGAAACCCTGGACCTGGATTGGCGCTATTAATCTCTCGCCCCTTTCGTCATTTCTTCATCTTGATTGGGGGGGTTTTGTCGATTATTATGGACTGACATTGTTTCAAAATGTAGTTGGTAATCCCTGCGAACAGAGAACACTTATTGAGTGGGAGCCGATAATTTATATAGACGGCACAGTAAAAGGCACAGAAAAAATCTCTGGTTGGTGTAGGTAAAACTAAAAAATCCTGGGAACCCAGGATTTTTCCTTTCGTGAAGGAAAAGTAAGTAATATTTTTAACCTTTCGCATAATGGTTAGGGTGGTCTAATGGATTAGACCACCTTGGTTTTTTGTTGACATTGTTTACCATTCTCTGTTAAATTGTTTTCAGTTTACTTGATATTTCTCGGAGGGACTTGTGGCTAGAAATCGAGCAGTCTTTTTTGACAGGGACGGAACTCTTGTAGAGGCGATTATGAGAGAGGGTTTTTCCAAACCTACGGCACCTTTCAATCTTGACGAATTGCATTTTTGCGAAGGAGCACTCCACGTTTTAAATGCCTTAAGAAACCGCGGGTTTAAAGTGCTTATGGTTACGAATCAGCCGGACGTTGCTCATGGTTATTTGTCCGAAAGAGATTGGGAAAGGGTTCACCGGTGGATTATTTATAAGCTCCAATTCCGCCCGGACGAAGTATTTATGTGTCGCCACATAACTGCTGATAATTGCGGTTTCAAAAAGCCCTCGCCTTTAATGATCAGATACGCGGCTTGCGTTCACGATCTTGACCTTCAAAAATCTCATATAGTTGGAGACACGAGGAATGATGTTGTAGCTGGCCATGAGGCGGGATTGAGGAGCACTATCCTCATAAAGCGTCCTTATAATGCTGACGTGCAAAGCAGCGATTTTGTAGTTCTAAGTCTTTTCGAGGTCTTGAAACTACCAATTTTTTAAGCTACTTTAAGTGTAGCTTTTTTGTTTTTCTGGAGGATTTGCAATGCAAGTTCCTACGCCAAAATTCAGCGCAAAAACTTTTGAGATTGTGAGAAGAACAAAAAGATGGAGCGTAGAGAATTATCATCCATATCCTGTTTCTGTGGAAGATGGTGAGGGGGTATGGCTTATCGATATCGAGGGCAATCGTTTTCTTGACTGTCTTTCGTGTTATTCAGCCGTAAATTTCGGTTACGGTCATCCCAAGATTATGGCGGCGCATGCTCGGACAGCCAGGCTACCCGTTCTTCCTCGAGGTGCTTTTTACAATTCGGAGGTGTCTTGGTTCTATGAGGAGTTAGCGGGAATATGCCCCATTCCTAATCCGCGAGTAATGCCATTGAATAGCGGTGCCGAAGCGGTTGAGAGAGGAATCAAGTTCAGTCGGAGGTGGGGTTATCAGAGAAAGGGGATCAAATTGGGCAAGGCCATACCCGAGATTATTTCCATAGTTAATAATTTTCATGGTCGGACTTACGGTCCTTTAAGTCTTTCCTCCGACGAAGATTACAAGGAATTCGGGCCGTTTTTGCCGGGCATAAAGAAAGTTCCTTTCGGAAACATCAATGCTCTCAAGGCGGCGATTACTCCCCATACAGTTTCTGTGATTTTGGAGCCGGTGCTCGGTGAAGCAGGCGCAATCGTTCCTTACGAAGGTTATTTGCGTGAGGTAAGGGAATTATGTACTGCAAGTAATGTTTTGATGTTTGTAGATGAAGTTCAAACTGGTTTTTGCCGGACGGGCGATCTCTTTGCTGTTAATTATGAAGGAATTCGTCCTGACGGAATGTTTTTGGGGAAAGCTTTGGGTGGGGGTGTCCTAAAAGTTTCGGCGGTCGTGGTTCGAGCGGAGGTGGCTGATTTGATTAAGCCGGGGGATGATGGTTCGACTTTTGGAGGGTCGCCAGCCGATGCGGTCGTCGCAAGAGCAGTATTTCGGGTTGTGTCTGAAGAGCGAATGGCCGATAAAGCGCGAGAGATGGGCAAGTATATTTTAAATGGTTTGCGAAGCATTAATTCCTCTCACGTAAAAGAAGTTCGAGGCAGGGGACTTTTGATCGGTATCGAGTTGAATCGTTCGTCTCCGCCAGCAAGACATTTTGGTGATAAATTATTGCTTTTGAATGTAGCAATGAAAGATACCCACAAGAGAGTTTTAAGAGTAGCGCCCCCTCTTATTATTTCGAAAGAAGAGGCGGACTTTCTACTTGATCGCGTAGAACACGTTTTAACAAAGGCTTATTAAGCCGCAAAAAGCGGCTTTTTTTATTTGCCCTAAGCCGTGCATCGAAGGGTTTGTGTGATAAAATTAAGGAGAGAAATGACCTCGCTTTTATTCATCATTTTAATAATTTTGGTTCTTGATAGTATTGTCTCCGCGTCTGAAGCGGCTATTTTTTCAATTCCCTTAAATAAAGTGCGCCAGCTTGCGGAGAAGAGCCGCAACGCCAAGGTCCTTTTATCTTTAAAGGAATCGATGGGTCGGCCGATAGCGACCCTTATCGCTCTTTCAAATTTAATAACTATTTTAGGAAGCGTTATGGTCGGCGTTGTAACTACTCGCGAATTGGGCGAGGAGTGGATTGGTTTTGTGGGAGCTATTCTCACCTTTATCATTATGGTTTTTGCGGAGATCATTCCCAAAAGACTCGGCGAAAGAAATGCGGAGCCAGTTGCTCTTTTTATGGCGCGCCCAATTAAAGCGATCGCAATTATTTTTAACCCAATCATTTGGTTCATTGAAAAAATTACAGGACCAATGGCAAAAGAAGGCGAAGTTTCGATTTCCAAAGAAGAATTATCTTTTTTAACTCACCGAGGCGTGAAGGAGGGATCGATAAGGGCTTACGAAGAACAAATGATTCAGGGGGTATTTAAATTGGCCGATGTTACGGCGGGGGATATGATGACCCCAAAACCATTTGTTTTTTTTCTCGATGGCAAAAAAAGCCTAGAAGAGGTCCGTTCACTTCTTCTTAAAGAAAATCACTCTCGTATCCCGGTTTATGAAGAAAATAAAGAAAAAGTTCTCGGGATTGTCCACCAGCGAGAACTTTTGGGTGCGATCACCGAAGGTAAGGGCGAAACCCTGGTTAAAGACTACGCTAAAAAGCCGCTTGTCGTGCCTGAGTCCCGTTTGGGCGAAGATCTCTTAAAAGATTTTCTTTCGACGAAGATTCATTTAGCGGTTGTGGTTGATGATTACGGGACGGTTGTGGGGGTGGTAGGACTTGAGGATGTTTTGGAGGAGATTGTGGGTGAAATAGTTGACGAAAAAGATGTCCGCCCGGAGCTTATAAAGCGTGTTGCCCGAAATATAATTGTCGTTCACGGTCAGACTCACGTGCCTCATATCAACCACTTTTTCAACACCAATGTCGGGAGCAAAAGAACTTTGAATGGTTTTCTTCTGCGTAGGTTTGGGCATCTGCCGAATGCTCTCGAATCATTCAAGTTGGATAATCTAACTTTTACCGTTGAAGAAATAAGCCCCAG
>CAYIWX010000054.1:2495-4186 GCA_964367305.1 uncultured Candidatus Saccharibacteria bacterium | reverse complement strand
CTCTACGATTCTTTATCGGTATAATATTTTTGGGATTTACCGTGCAAAATCTTTTTCTTTTGGAGGAATTTCATACGTTCACGCCGTTTTTTGTTTTGGTGGCGGCGGTTATAGCTGGGGTGTTTTCTGGGGTTCCAAATCATAAATTCTCCGCCCAAGGCGGATCCTTCTCGGAAAGACAAATCCCAAGTCCCAAACAAATCACAAATTCTAATGACCAAAATTCTAAAAATTGGAATTTGCCAATGGCAAAGTTGCTGGCTGTTGTTGGTTCAGCGCTTGTCCTCGTTATCGTTTCGTTCGTGATCTACAAAACAATTTTGGTGCCTACAGCACAGGCGTATTATACCCACAAGGCGGAAACCCCCCAAAACAAAGAAGAATTTTTGAATTTTTGGAGTAAAGCGACAAAACCGTACAATTTTGCGCAATATAGCATCCGGTCGTATTTGTTTGATTTCTTTTATGCGAATCAGCCCACGGTTTTCACTGATCCCCAGTCTGCTGACATAGGAAACAAGTTCGTTGATTCGATTCGTGAGGTGCTTCTGCGCGATGGGGCATATGACATACGTTCACACATACGTTTAAGTCAAGCGCATTATGAAATAGCAAAACAAATTCCTCCCACAGGACCCCCTCTTGCGCATTATCGCGCCGGAGAAAAAATTTTGAGGGAAGCGCTAAAAATAAGCCCGCTTAAGCAGGAATTAATTTACGGGTTGGGATTTGCTCTTGCTGGCCAGGGTCGGTACGAAGAGGCGATTAGCCTTATGGAAAAAAGCATTGCATCTAACCCATACGCGAGCCGCATTTCACGTCTCCATTATTATTACGGACTTATACTTTCTGCTGCCGGTCGTGGCGAAGAAGCGCTCCGAGCGTTTGAGAATGTAAGGCGTGCTGATCCGCAATTAACAAGGTTTGGAGAAAACGATATCAAAGGACTTTTCAGTATTTATGAGTTGCTCGGAGAATCTGATCGTATTATTGAGATAATAACCGAAAGCGCTCGAGGACTTGTACAAACAAAGATCAATTTGCATTATTATGAAATAGCGCTTCTTTATTATTTGGACAAAGAAGATGGTGAGAATATAATTATTGTGGCTGAATTTATTGCTAAAAAATTTCCCGAAAGAAAAGATGACATGGAAGCAATTATTGATCTAGCGCGAAACGGGGACTGGTCTATTTTAAAATCTTTATAAATTTATGGCGTTATTTTCGATTTCAAGATTTTTTACCATATTTTCACTTTTTGCCATCCCCATTGTTTCAAGAGGGACGCTTTTTCCTTTTATTGTAGGGAAATATGCCTGGTTTCGGGGATCGGTTGGTTTGGCTTTTACGTGTTTTGTTTTAGGACTACTCTTCTCTTCTGATCGGAAAAATTACGAAGAAAAATTAAAGAAAACAATCAAATCTCCGCTTGGCATAGCGGTTGGGGTGTTTGTTGCCATATTTCTCATCTCGGGATTTTTAGGGTTCGATCCGGGGAACTCTTTTTGGTCTAATTTTGAACGAGGCGAAGGCGGGGTCCAGATCATTCATCTTTATATCTTCTTCCTTCTTCTTACAACCCTTTTTACGAGTGAGGGGGATTGGCGGAAGGTTTTGGGTTACGCCGTTTTTGCCGGCATGCTTTCGGCTACTTACGGTTTTTTAGCGAGCTTCGAAGTCGCTGATTT
>CAYIWX010000054.1:0-2395 GCA_964367305.1 uncultured Candidatus Saccharibacteria bacterium | reverse complement strand
TTTCTCGGGCTTATTGGCTCGCTCGTTCTTTTTATGGTTTTTCTTATGTTCTTTCACGATCGTTTAAGAAAACCGATTGCAATTTTAACGATCGCCATTGTGGTTCTTTTGGGAACGCTATTCTTTTTTAGAAACAGCCAGTTTATTAAACAGCTTCCCGGTTCAAGAATTTTTGATATATCTTTTTCTGCAACGACGTTTGGTCACCGGACACTTATGTGGGGCATTGCGCTTGACGGGTTTAAAGAAAGACCAATTTTGGGGTGGGGTCCAGAAAATTTTTATCAAATATTCGACAGGCATTTTGATACTGAGTATTTCAAACCGCCAGGGCAGTTTGGCGCGTGGTTCGATAGGGCGCACAGCTTGATTTTTGACTATCTTGCCGAAACTGGTATCTTTGGCCTCTTGTCGTTTCTTGCTACGTTTGTTGTTTTTTATTATTTATTTTTCTCCTTTTTAATTCGTTCAAGAAAAGCTTCGAGGGCAGAAGAAACTACCAAACACCTCGTTAACTCACCTAAATTTGTTTTTAATTCTGCAATCGTTCAAGGCCTTTTCTTTGCAATGCCCATAGCTTATTTTATTCAGGGCCTTGTACTTTTCGATGTTTTGGTTACTTACATGAATCTATTTCTTTTTATGGCTTTTGCGAATTATCATTTTCTCTCTTACGGGTCGGGAGAGACCGATAAAAAATAAACCACAATGGGCATATTCAAAAAAATAATTCTTTGGGTTTTAATTGCGGCCGGAATTCTCGTGGTTTATTTTTCTGCCTATCTTCCTTTTGCAAAATCAAGCGCCTATATTCATGCGGTGCGGCGGGCTCAAAATCTAAAAAGCGTTGATGAGTTTAAAGAACTTTTCGATTCGGTTTTCAATTTTTATTCTCCGGTTGGAGAGGAAGAGGTTGTTAAGTTTTTAAGCAACGACATCATGAGTCTTGTTGGTCAAGAACGGGCCACGGAGGACGTTTCACGGCTTCTTGTTGAATACATTGAGCCAAGATTTTTTTTGAGTAATGTTAGGCATATGATTACCGGTGCAAAGGGCTATGAAACGCTTTGGCGCCGTTGGGGCAAGGAAGAATATTTCAAGAAGGCCGAAGATTATTATCTCAAGGCTTATGCGATCGGATCAAAACTGCCACCGGTGCTCTATGGGATGGTTGGAATTTATTACGCTCATCGAGATTTTGATAAGGCCAAAGCCATTGTGGATGAAATTTTGAAATACTGGCCTAATGATGATAGAGTAAAAGCCATAAATTTTTAGACCTTGAAACCATTAAAAAATGAACAAGCAATCGATTTTAGTGACGGGCGGAGCCGGATTTATTGGAAGCCACGTTGTAGATAAACTTCTTGAAAAAGGCGAGCACGTTTTAGTAATTGACGATTTGAATGATTATTATGATCCGAATATTAAAAAATCTAATTTAGCTTCTCATACGGGGAAAAAAAACTTCAGATTCTTTGAGGGCGATATTACGGATTTTGAATTTTTAGCCCGCACCTTTAAAGAAAATCAGGTGAGCCACATTATTCATTTAGCCGCAAGGGCGGGAGTTCGCTCGTCGATTCAAAACCCCGCCCTTTATGAAAAAGTTAATGTTTTGGGAACATTGAACCTTTTAGAAGTGGCGAGAATTTACGGCGTAAAAAACTTTATTTTCGGTTCGTCCTCTTCGGTTTATGGCAATAGAAGTGAAACGCCTTTTAGAGAAAACGTGCCGGCCGATGCGCAAATTTCCCCCTACGGAGCTACCAAAAGAATGGCCGAGCTTTTGATTTATACCCACCACTATCTTTATAAAATTAACTCTGTTTGCTTAAGATTCTTCACGGTTTATGGCGAAAGGGGGCGTCCTGATATGGCACCGTATCTTTTTACCGAGTCACTTATTAAAAATGGTGAAATTAGCATGTTTGGAGACGGAAAAACTTCAAGAGACTATACTCATGTGGAAGACATTGTTCGGGGAATCTTAAAATGTTTAGACAAAGATTTCGGATACGAAATAATAAATTTAGGGAATCACAATCCGATTAGTCTCAGCCAGTTTGTAGAAATACTTGAAGAAATTACAGGGATTAAGGCTAAAATCATAACCCTTCCTAAGAAACCGGGTGACGTCGAGACAACGTATGCCGATATTTCTAAGGCCAAACAACTTCTAGATTGGGAACCCAAAATCGGAATTTATGAGGGAATGAAAAGATATGTTGAATGGCATAAGCTTTTTTATTTTTCGTGAAAATACTTTATTTGGTCACGAATTTCGATCTTGTGGGAGGAAAAGAAAGATATGATCGAAGTTTATTGCAGGCCCTTAACGATTTTGGAGAAAAAGTTTCTATAGTAAAACTTGGGGGAGTATCTGTTTTTCAAA
>CAYIWX010000053.1:0-4192 GCA_964367305.1 uncultured Candidatus Saccharibacteria bacterium | reverse complement strand
CGTTCTAAAAGCGTTTGGTAGGGGGCTACATTTTTATTTGAATTTGCGTAATTTTTACAGCCCGACGATTCAAGGAGATCTTTTAGATAAACCGCAGTTGCGGCGAAAGCATCGGCATTATTCCAGGGAGACGGTGGAGTATTGTCTGTAATATTTGCGATTTTCCCTTCATAAAGTTTCCAAGTTGATGGAATGAATTGGGCCGGACCCATCGCACCGCCGTAAGTTCCGTGAGTATTGGGGCAGGAAATTTGAGCGACGATTGAAGCCGCATCAATATTAAGGCGTCTCAATAAGTCTTCAAAATAAGGAATATCTCGAGTAGGATTCATGTTGGTTTTTCCGGTGCGGGGATTAATCGCGTTATAAGTACAGCGGCCGACATTTTTCCCAAGGAGCGACTCGCGGTGAAGCACCGAAAGGATAAGGGGAGCTCTTACGCCCGTTGCCCCTTCGGCTAAGCGGGCATAGTCATATGCTTTTTCGAAAGTAAGTTCTCCACCGCCCAAAAGTTCGAAGATGCGGGTTCTGATTTGAGCGGCCGTTTCCTTGGTTTTTGTGAGAAGTTTCTGGTATTCGGATTCCTTGCCTTTTGTAACATTTAAAAGATTTGTTTTTTCTGATTGGGTATTAGAAATTTCCCGTCGTTGTTTTTCTTGGATCGCTTTCAGATTTTCGGTATCTTCTCTTTGAAGGGACAATTCTTCTTTTTGGGTTACCAATTCTTCTCGGATTTTAACAATTCCCGTTAAAGCAAGACGTAGATTATTCTGGACAAGACTAATATTATTTAGGTTTGCAAAGAAATCGGACAGGCGATTGTTGACCAAAAGGATTTCTACCAAAGTTTGATTATCCGCTTCGTGGATTGCCTGAAGGGAACGGGAGAGGGCGATTTTATGTTCTCCGATTCGATCCTCGTTGAATGTTATTTTGTTCTGAGTCTCTTTAATATTTTGGTTCAGTTGAGTCAGATTTAAACTTACGGCTTTGATCTGAAGATTTAGTTTGCTGATTTTGGAATTTAGGGCGCTGATCTCTCCTTTTAAATTTTTTCCCTGTTTTTGGTACCCTTCTATTGTTTTTTGGTGTTCTTCAATTTGGCGCTCGAGAACGCTCAGTTCATTTTCAAGTGCGGCTCTTTTTTCACGGTTTTCTGCATCGGAATTTATTTGCCTCTCTTCTTCTTGGGCTAGAACTTCAGAATTAAAGTTTGGCGGGGCGAGAACTTTCCCGAGAAAAAACGCAAAAACAACCGCAAGAACCCCCACCTTCAGTGAAAGGGTCAAAGGAATACGCCGAAAATTATCACGAGAAAGGTTAAGGACTTTCGGCCTCGTTTTTGCAATGTCAGCTATCCGCTTAGCCATCTCCTTAATTATACCCGGTAGTGAATCGAGCACCAAAACGCTCAGTTTTTTTTACTGAAATAAACATCGCTTATTCACAAATTAAATTTTCGCTCTACTACCGGGTTATAACGGAGAATTAGCAGATGGTTTTTCTTCGCTTGCGGGCGTTTCGGTCGTTGTTGCCGCAGTCTCTTCTGTTGCGACCGGCGGCGCAATTACTTCTTCAGCTTTCTTCTCGGTCACGGTTACGATAACCGCTTCTTCCGGAACGAGCAGTTTTACTTCTTTGATTTTCTTCAGATCTTTTACGTAAATGCCTTGGCCTGGACTTTCAAGTATTGATAGATCAACTTCGAATTTTTGAGGAATGTGATTTGGCAAAGCTTCGATTTCTATTTCGTTCAAAACATTAACGACCACAAAACCATTTTTAATGGCCGGAGCAATGCCGCTAAACTCAATCGGAACTTTTGCCTGGATTTTTTCATCCATCCTTACTTGGTGAAGATCAATCGAAAGAAGTTGTTCTGAAATCGGCTCTCTTGTTACCTCGGTTATCAAAACTGGCAATTTTTCGCCTTCTTCGGTCACGACACTCACAAGAGTATGTTCGCCGGCTTTTTCGTAAATTTTTTTGAATTCTTTTGTTCCGACACTCAAGTGCCTGTTTTTAAGGCCGCGGCCAAAAAGTTCGGCCGGAATAAGACCTTCATTGCGTAATGATTTGGTCTTTTTCCCGAGAATATTTCTTGTTCTTACAAATAAATCCATGTCAGTTAAGTATCTATGAATATCAGAGTATCAACAAATATCAACGTGATATTATAAGATACTCGTGGATATTATGTAGATATTCGTTGTTTCTTCGTTTTTGATTTCTTGACTACTGCTTTTGCTCTTCTCGCCTTGAACCTTTCGACTCGACCGGTTGTGTCAATAAGTTCGGTGCTTCCGGTATAGAATGGGTGGCATTTGCTACAAATGTCCAAGTTCATTTCAGGAACAGTTGCTCCGACCGCGAATTTATTGCCGCAGCCGCATTTTACCTTAGCGTCATTATAATATTTGGGATGTATGTCTTGTTTCATAAATTAGCCATCATCTTAGCATTTTATTTTATTTTTGACAATCTTTTGTAGGCTAGGTAAACTTATAGACAGTTACTAAATTGTAAGTAGGGAATATGCGGAAACAGGAAATAAGGATTTCGGTTGATGAGTGTTTTATCAAAGATCTGCAAAAACGGTTGGGGGGAATAAGTTCGGTGGAAGTTATGCGTGCTGCTTTTACTCTTTTGGGTTGGGTCGGTAAAGAGACTTGCCGGGGTCGTGTTATTTTGTCTTCCAATCAAAGAGGCACTTCCGTTAAACGCCTTAAGATGCCAGAGCTTGATTTTTTGTTGAGGGGGCAGTGTGCCTAAATATCTCATACAAGGGGACGCAATTGTAAGAATCGGCTTTCTTGAAACTTTGGCATTTATCCCAAAATAAGCTCCTATTTTTAGGGGCTTTTTTCGTCAGTTGACAAGCAAACCCAGTTATATATAATAGAAGCATGATTGGAGGACAAGGATTCTAATCCAAATTTTAACAACTCTATAGTATTAAAACATCCGTTGTGAGTTCCGAAATTAATTCGAAATTCACAAGGGGTGTTTTTCTTTCCGTTAAAAGCGGATTGGCTGAACCGAGCGTTATTTGAAAAAAAGTGTTTTTTTGCACAAAGAGCACTCATAGTGTTTTCTACCATGGAAAACACACCATCGCGCAGAGTCATAGTATAATTAATCACATTTTTTGATTAGCTCAACACTAATTATTTTGAGCCACAGCTCTTTCTTCGAAAGAGCTGGGCTCAAAAATAGTAGCTAAATTTTCTTTGCCTTCGGCTTGAAAATTTAGACTATTTTTGAGGATTTGATCCTGGTCCAGGATGAACGCTGGCGGCGTGGATAAGGCATGCAAGTCGAACGATCAGATGTCGGACTTCGGACGTCAGATTACGGATGATATACTGGACTAATGGAGGTAACGAAGTTGAGGATTTACGAAGAAGCTTTGGGGCTGTTGCCGCAGGTTTACGCACTTGCGAAACAACTTCCTAAGAGTGAGTTTAAGCTTCGATCACAACTTTGTAATTCTGCAAAGGCAATTTCAGCACAAATCGCGGAAGGTTTTGCGAAAAAAGATTCGCAGGTTGAATTCAAGCGATTTTTACTGATGGCGCTTGGTTCGTCAGACGAAACAATTACTCATTTGAGACAAATTCAAATTTTAAAATTTGATTATGTTGATCTTGAGTTGTGCAATTCTCTGATTGAGAAATATCAAGCCGAGTCAAGGCAGATCAATTCATTAGTTCAAAAAATTAAAAAATCGCAATCATCTAAATCTGGTATCTGATTTCTGAAGTCCGATATCTGATAGTGGCGAACGAGTTAGTAACACCTTGGTACGTACCACCGAGATGGGAATAACCTATCGAAAGATAGGCTAATACCCAATAATCTAACAGTCAATTTGTGTTTGTAATCCTAATTGACCCATCTCGGAATTTCTAATTTCTAATTTTTAAATTTCCAAACACGAGTTATTTGGGATTTAGGATTTGGGATTTAGGATTTCCGAGCGGATTGCAAATAGAGATTGGCTGTTAGTAAAGGAGCAATCCGCTCGGTGAGCGGCCTAGGCCCCATCAGCTAGTTGGCAGGGTAATTGCCTACCAAGGCTACGACGGGTAGGGGAGCTGAGAGGCTGTTCCCCAACGACGCAACTGAGACACGGTGCGTACTCCTACGGGAGGCAGCAGTCGAGAATATTCGACAATGGGCGAAAGCCTGA
>CAYIWX010000052.1:0-4347 GCA_964367305.1 uncultured Candidatus Saccharibacteria bacterium | reverse complement strand
GCAAAAAGCGTTATGTAAAAAACATGGCCCATTGAATAAGTGACCTTCCCGACGATGTACAAAAGAGCAGCTCCACAGAAGATCATCACAAACGGAGAGGCAAAACGATCGTAATGCTTGCGAGAGAATTGAACCGCTAAAATAAGAAACAAAATAATTACAAGGCCGTAAAAGGGGGCAACAGGCGAAAGAATGTAATGATTAAAAAGATTCGGTAGAGTGAACCAACCTTGCGTCTGCCCCGTAAGGGCAACAAAATTATTGACCGCGATTACGTGCCTGAAGGTTCCATATATCGTTTCACGGACGCCGAATGGGCCTAACGCGATACTACCCAAGGAAACAAGGAAGCTTAAAAGAAAAATCTTACTTCCCCAAAGAACAATATCTTTAAACTTAAGTGTCGCCCCAAAATAAATACCCAAAACAAGGATTGAAAATACACCCGCGGGAGGATGAGTTGCGAAAATAAGCCCCAAAAGAATACCAAAAAGAACCCACTGGTACTTTTTTGAGGTGTAGAAAGGCACGAGCGCGCCAAGGACAATCCAAAGACGGGCAAGCACCTCTGGGCGCCCCGCCTCGAAAAGACTAGCCGCAAGAGCAAAAAGACCAAGCGTAACTAAAAAAACCTTGAACCACGATAAATCCCCCTTAAAAGTCACTATCTTGTAGAAAAGAAGAACGGACAATAAAATAACCGCGATGTTTATAATCGCTACTCCCACAAAAGCTCCTTGAGGCGTTGCCCAGGGCATAAGAGCACTTACGACAAGTGGAAATAGCGGCGGATAGAAAAGAAATCTCCTTGCGCCCGTGGGGTCTATCACCTTGTCCATCATCCAGTCAGATGGGTAGAGAGGGCTTACAAGCTCAGCCCTAGCCGCAAACTGCACTGCCGGCACGAGGAAATATATGGAGTCCCCCGCTGGCACCGGATACGCTTGATATGCAAATACAAAAAACAGAACCGATATTAGAACGCAAAGAGCGACCATTATTATCTTTTTAACATCTAATTTCTCCAAGAATGTCATAATTTTCTGTTCTTAAACTCTTGCCGCATAAAGCATACTGTCACCGAAGGAGGCAACATTTACCACAAATCCATTTCGCTCTAAAAAAGTTTTTAACCGGTTGACGTTCCTCTCTTCGTCCATATTGTGATATTCCATGCTGATCTTGCCTATCTTCTTTAGCGTTTCGGGCAGGCAATTAAATAATATTCCGTATTCCGCCCCCTCGCAATCCATTTTAAGAAAATCTATAGAACTGATGCCGTTTTTCTTGACAAATTCGTCTAGACTCACTGTTTTAACTTTTATAATATTTTTCTCGTCTGTTTTGGAATAAATGAAAGAATGGGCACCCGTACTTTTTGAATACAGAATAAAATCTCTCTCTCCGACTTTATCTGCTACCGCCTCATTGAACGGCAAAATGTTTTGAATCCCGTTCGCTTTGATGTTTTCCCGGAACATTTTGAAATTTTCCGGCGCCGGCTCAAAAGAATAAACTCGTCCTTCTTTTGCCTGTGCTGCCGCCAGTATCGAAAAAAAACCGATGTGAGCGCCTATATCGATTATCAAATCGCTTTTTTTTATTTCGAAGCCACGCGGTAAGTAGTTTTGTTTTAGCCACACCTGGTTAAAAAGAGTCTTGTCGTTTGTTCGTGTCCGAATCGCGAAAATTATTCCGTTTCGCAGTTTGTAAATAATAGTGCGGACACCCACGAGATTCAGATAATCAGCAAAATAAACCCACCAGTTTTTAACAATCTTTATTGCCTCAAAAATTAATCTGATTTTTGACATACTATAAATACCCGAAACTTAGAAAATTACTTCGCCTCAAAAATAAATTCATTGGTAAGGAAATAATTTTGGCTCGGCACAAAAGCCGGTGGTTTATAAAAGAGTCTTGCGAAACCCTTCGTTGTTCTAAATAAAAAATAAAATGGGAGGGCAACCGAAATAAGCAATTTGTCTTTCAATGAATAGTCCGAGAAAAAAACATTAAATAGGGTGGAGATGGTTTTCCCCCATTTCCCGAAACCCACTTTTTGCTTGAAAAATCTTGAAAACGTATCGGCAAGGATGCTCAAGCCCTGAAAAAAGTGTATCCGTCTTTGATATTTTTTCATTTTTTCCGAGCTGGCGCAAAAAGATTCATAACAACTTCGCAATGCAAGCGAATAATAAATATAGCCGTCTTCTCTTTCCGCAAAACCACCCTGCATCCCCACACTTCCCCTTACGTTAGCCCCGGCAATATATGCGGAGTCGTTTATAACAATAAAATGTTTATAGTTGCTAAGCACTCCCCAAAAAATTATTCCGTCGATTGGTTCGGGCATGCCCCCTTCTCTTTTGATCAAGCTCGTGGGTCTTTTTAACTCTGTTTTTAGGGAACGAATAAAGTCCTCCCGACGCATCAAAGAAAGGTATCCCTTGCTCCCCAAATGGGGTTCATTAAGCACATTTCTAAAAAACCAATCTGCCGAATACTTCCCTGGCCGCGTAATATTTTCACCAATGAAACGGAAATGGTTGTTTTTTTGAAGTTCTAGAGTGATAACGTTCGTCATGATAGCAGCGGTGTCGAGATTTTGAGAAAAATTTTTAATACTCTCTTCAATGTAATTCCGTGAGAGCCAATCATCGCTGCCGAGAGCCTGCATAAATTCGCCCGTTGCGTATTCAGCGCATTTTAAATAATTATTACCACTGCCGACATTGGTTGCATTCTCAAAAAATTTGATTCGTTTGTCACGAGCCACGTATTTCAAAACGATCTCTCGAGTATTATCCGTACTCGCATTATCAACCACCACAATTTCAATATTTTTATAAGTCTGATGCATAGAACTTTCAATCGCCCGCCAAATGAAATCCCTCCGGTTGAACGTAGGAACTCAAATACTTACCAACGGATTTAATAAATTCATAATGATAAATTCTCAATTTTCAATCAATCCTTAATTGAAAAAATGTTTAATGTTTATATTCTGACTTTTCTTTGGAAGCGTTGGCAATCCTATTAAATATTAACGTCAACTCTTGAGCTTCCTGCCAAATCGTCTTAACTTCGTCTCTTGTTTCCGGAACCGCTTTAATAATCATTCGTAGCCAATGTTTGGTTTCTTGCGATTCTTTTTTACAAATAAATATTTTGTTTCTGAAGTCTTTCTTAGAGCTCGCTCCGTTTGCTTCACAATAATTAGCGCCAACACTAGTTCCGGATCTTACAAGTTGGCTTATAGGTGGGGTTGTTATTATGTTTCTTGGTATTTTCTTCGCAAATTCGATTATTTCTTCCCCAAATTTTTGTGTTCTTTCTTCAAGATCGTATCTCATTGTTTTGTCAAATTAATTAATTGAAAATTCATTGAAAATTGAGAAGTAAACCTTGAAAATTTCTATCATTTATATTTCGCAACAAGCCAACCATTATATTCGTTTCTGCCATCAGAACGGGCTTCTGGAAAAATCTTATTGAACCATCCCAGCTTAACTTCTTGAACCACATATCCCAACCCTCTTAAAAAAGATCGGCATTGGGTCACGAGTTCGTAAGAATGAACTTCAAGAATAAGTTTCGGGTGGTGTTCTTTGAGAACCCTTTCTGCTCCTTGTAGCGCATTTAATTCTTCCCCCTCAATATCCATTTTTATCAAATCCGGCACAGGATTTCCTTTTTCGTAAACAAAGGAGTCGATAGCAATCCCATGAGAACTGACATCATCTCTTTTTGTTACATAGGCTTCGAGCACCTTAATCCTTGATTCTAAATTATTTCTCTTAATCAGCTCGGGAAATCTCGCAAAATAAAGATTGTTCGTTTCAAAAGAATAGATCCTCGAACCCTCTCCCATAAGTTTAGCGAGCGCAAGACTATAATAACCCATTTCCGCACCCACGTCGTATGCGACTTTCGCTTTTTTTGAAAAATCACGAAAATATTTTACCAAGGGCAACTCGAACAAACCCAACTCAATTCTCAAATGCGAACGTCTATCAATAGGAAACCAGCATCCTTTCGCAATGCCGAATTTTATCTTTCTCCATTTTTTTTCTGGAGAAAAAACAAGTCTTTTTAATTTTCTTAGTAAATTCATCCCGTTAGAAATAAGACGCGGACGCGAGAAGTGCCCTACGCACTATGTTGTTAATTATAAATTTTGACCTTCTTGAGTGTATCATTCTTTTGACTCCGCGTCCGCGATTTCTAACGGGATTCATTTGGTTAGAAATGGAAGCATGAGAAAAAAACATATCCATAAACTTATACAAACGGCAGTAACGTTTTTAAGCCCGCTGTTATGTCGATTTCCGGATTCCAACTTAT
>CAYIWX010000051.1:0-4443 GCA_964367305.1 uncultured Candidatus Saccharibacteria bacterium | reverse complement strand
ATCCCCCACATAACAAGGATTGCAAAGCTAGTGCAATTCCTTGCATTTTGATTAATCGACTGTTTGTTGTGGTTATTGTAATCATGGATAGATTGGTGAACTGCGCTTTGTTGAATTGCTTATCCTTGTTATGTGGGGGATTCATGTTCTAATTCTTTTTTATCACTTTCCCCATAATCGTAATTAACACTCAAACCCAATGATTTCAACTCTGAAACAAGAACATTAAAAGAAGCGGGAACATTTGGTTTCTTTATGTCCTGACCCCTGATAATAGACTCAAATGCGGCCGATCGCCCCAAAACGTCATCTGATTTGATAGTTAACATCTCTTGGAGCGTGTGGGCAGCGCCATATCCTTCAAGGGCCCAAACTTCCATTTCTCCAAAACGCTGGCCGCCAAGCTGTGCTTTGCCCCCAAGCGGCTGTTGGGTTATGAGAGAATAGGGACCAGTCGAACGCATGTGGATCTTGTCTTCCACGAGGTGACTCAACTTCATTATGTAGATATACCCCAATGCTATCGGCTCACGAAAAAGTTGGCCTGTTAAGCCGTTAGACAAGATGACCTTGCCATCTTTAGAAAAACCAGCCATTTCAAGTTCTTCACCGATTTCTTTTTCAGAAGCACCAGTGAAATTAGGCACAATCGCCCTAAATCCTAGCTTACTCGCTGCTAACCCTAGATGGGTTTCTAAAATCTGGCCTAGGTTCATACGCGAGGCAACGCCAAGAGGATTCAAAACAATATCGACCGGCTGACCATTCGAAAGGTAGGGCATGTCCTCTACTTTTCTAATTTGGGAGATAACGCCTTTGTTGCCGTGGCGTCCGGCTAATTTATCACCGGCTTTTATTTTTCTGCTTTGAGCTACTTCAACCTGAATTTTCTTAATGATGCCCGGTTCAAGCTTATCTCCCTTGTCTCTCGAAAATATTTTTATGCCGATAACCCGACCAGTCTTACCGTGCGGCAAGGTCAAGGAAGTGTCTTTAACATCCCGAGCTTTTTCTCCAAAAATAGAACGGAGTAAACGCTCTTCTGAAGTAAGTTCCGATTCGCCTTTCGGTGAAATTTTTCCGACGAGAATGTCGTTCGTTCTTACTTCCGCTCCGATCCGGACAATACCTTCTTCGTCCAAGTTCTTTAATTTGTCCTCAGCAACATTCGGAATATCCATTGTTGTGATCTCGGGACCCAATTTAGTGTCTCGGACCGATGAAACGAACGTTTCAATATGAATTGATGTAAAGAGATCGTCTCTTGCAACTCGCTCGGAAAGAATTATAGCATCCTCGAAATTGGCTCCTTCCCAAGGCATGAAAGCAACAAGCAGATTCTGGCCCAAACCTAGAATACCCTGATCAGTCGCCGGACCATCCGCAAGAATCGAACCCACCTTCACTTTGTCGCGAACTTTGACTATGGGCTTTTGAGAAAGACAGGTTGATTGATTCGATCTTTTGAATTTTAGAAGCTCAAACGTTTTTTCCGCCGAACTGGTTTTTATGACTATTTCCCGGCCATCAACCGCTTTCACTTCCCCTACCACATCTGAAACGAGGACCTGATGAGAATCAATTGCGGCTCGCCCCTCTTGGCCGGTACCAACAAGAGGCGCTTCGGCCCTCACCGACGGCACTGCCTGCCTTTGCATATTTGAGCCCATCAAAGCCCTGTTTGCGTCATCGTGTTCAAGAAAAGGAATAAGCGAGGTTGAAATGCTTAAAATTTGATTGGGCGAAATATCAATTAGGTCGATTTTATCCCGATCACAAATACCGGCCTTCCCTTTTATTCTCGCGGGCATCTGACTCTCCAAAAAATTACCCTTGTCATCTAGACTCGTGTCCGCTTGAGCAATAATATAACGCTCTTCTTCCGTTGCATCGAGCCATAAAACTTTAGAGGTAATGGTGCCATTCTTAACTTGAAAGTACGGAGCCTCTAAAAATCCAAGATCGTTTACTCTCGAATAACTGGCCAAATAATTTACTAAACCGATATTTGCTCCTTCGGGGGTTTGAATTGGACAAATTCTGCCATAATAGGATTCGTGAACGTCTCTTACTTCAAAACCCGCTCTTTCTCTAGTGAGTCCTCCAGGACCCATTGACGATAAACGTCTCTTGTGTTCGAGTTCGGCCAAGGGATTTACCTGATCCATAAATTGGGAAAGCTGAGACGAAGCGAAAAAATCTTTTACAACGGCTGTCAAAACTTTGTAGTTTATGAGTTGAACCGGCTGGAGGGATTTTCGGTCGAAGGTAGACATTCTATCTTGAACGCCCCTCCTCAAACGAGCAAGCCCAACTCTTAATTTGGCTTGCACAAGCTCGCCGACAGCCCTTACCCGGCGGTTTCCCAAATGATCAATATTGTCCGGTTCGGCCGAGAGATCGTTGTTCAGCTTTATTATTTCCTTCACCGCCGCAACCATGTCATCCTTGTCCAAGAGTCCGTTTTCTTTTTTGGCCAACCCAAGCCGCTGATTAAACTTAAAACGGCCGACGCGGCTCAAATCATAACGATCAAACCTTTTAAACATCGGTTCAATAAGAGTTTTTGCGTTCTCTGGAGTCGCCAAGTCTCCCGGCCGCAAACGCTTATAAATTTCGATAAAAGAGTCGTCAGTGTTTTTGGCTTCGTCTTTTTTTAGAGTAGTCTCAATAAACTTTATTTCCCCGCGATCAATGTTTTCGAAGGCCTTAAGAATCGAAGCTTCATCTTCTAAACCGAAGATTCGGAAGAGTTGCGTCACGGGAGTTTTTCTTTTACGGTCGATTCTTACGCTAATCACCCCGTCCAAATCTGTTTCGATTTCTATCCAACTTCCTCGATTAGGAATGATCTTCGCTCCAAAAAGTTTTCTGCCCCTCGAAACGTTCGCATTAAAGTAAATCCCCGCCGAACGAATAAGTTGTGAAATGACTACTCGCTCAACTCCGTTGATGATAAACGTGCCCCGCTCGGTCATTATCGGAAAATCGCCGAGATAAACTTCCTGAACTTTTGTCTGCTTCAACTGCTTATCGATCAGTTTCAAATTGGCTCTCAAAGACGCTTCGTATGTCTGATCTTTTTCCTGAGCCTGTCTTTCGGTGTACTTAGGCGGATCAAATTTATAATCTAAAAAATGGAGTTCTAACTCATGACCGGTGTGATCTTTAATAGGAGAAGCTTCTTCAAATAATTCTTTAAGAGCTTTTTCTTTGAACCACTTCCAAGAATTTAGCTGGACTTCGATCAAATTAAGGGGTGCAAACGGAGGCCCCTTGTAAGAGGAAAAAATTTTGGTATTTTTTGGAATCATAGATATTTGAACCTATTCAAATTGTGTTCCTCGAGAGTCTTAGAAAACACGGTTTCTTTGGTATTTTTAGCCGAGAGATAGTAAAAATAGGGGCTGACTCTTGGCGTAAGCGCTGCTTTTATGGCAACCTGGCCAGGATTCGCAATCGGAGTAGGCGTGAAGCCCAATTTTTGGTAAGTATTATAAGGAGAAGACAGGGTTAAATCTTTTTTCGAAACTATAATTCCTTCGCAACCCTTCAATCTTCCGTCACATTTGGCATAACTTACGGTCGCATCAACCTGAAGCGGGATTCCAATTTTCGATCTTTTAATAAGGATGCCGGCCACGATCTGGCGGTCTTCAAAATCAATAACTTCTCTTTCCAAATAAGATGCGAGAATCAAAGAATTATACCAATCTTTCCGATCAACAAGCATTTCCCAGGCCTTGACCCTAAAATTGTCGAGAAAACGAGCCACCACAAGAGAAGTATCCGAATTCAATTTAAAACGGTAAGTATCCGGAAAAAGAAATCCTTCTAGAGAGTTTGCACTGCGGAGGAAAGGGTAATCGTTCGCCACGCTCTTTATCGAAAAATTTTCTAGCGTCCCCGGTTCAATAATCCCGTTTGACGCAAGAATACTTTCTATGTCTTTAAGGGATGAACCCTCCGGTATTGTTATGCTCAATTCGTCTTTCCCGCCGGTAGTCAAAGTGTCTATAATTTCCGGAACGCTCATTGTTGTGCCGAGATCATAAATGCCTGGTTGAAACTTTTGAGCATTTCCGGAGATAAGCGCGTAGAGCTTAAAAACACTTATGGACTTAATGAGTCTCTCTTGCGAAAGTCTTGCGCCGATATTTCTAAATCCTTCCCCTTTTAAAATTTTGAACTTGATTTCTTCTTCGCTTGCTAGACTCGGCTGCAAACCGTAAAAAAAGTAGGCAACCATTAAAATAAAAAACAGTGTCGTTCCCAAAAGAACCAAAAGACGCGGAGTCGCGAAGCCCTGTTTTTTAATGTAAAGGTCGATCCCCATTTTCTAAAAAATTGGACTAAAAAAAACACCCCCAGATGTTTAACCCCCTGTATTTTGTGGGGTTACGTGATTCGATTTTTTTTTGTTGGATTATACACAGATGGGGG
>CAYIWX010000050.1:0-4881 GCA_964367305.1 uncultured Candidatus Saccharibacteria bacterium | reverse complement strand
TGTATGAGGTTGGGTTTTGAAAAAGCTGGGTTTGAAATTGTCTACTCGAATGACATAGACAAGTATGCCTGCGAAACTTATCGCGCGAATTTCGGCGAAATAGACGAAAGAGATATACGGTCAGTTGATCCTCTTTCGCTTCCGGCATTTGACGTATTGCTGGCCGGTTTTCCGTGTCAGCCGTTTTCACTGATTGGGAAAAGAGACGGACTAGACGACCCGCGCGGGCAACTTTTTAACGAAGTTGTGAGGATATTGAACGTCAAAAAACCGAGAGCGTTTGTTTTGGAAAACGTAAAGAATCTGATTCGTCACAATCGAGGCGAAACGTTTAATCATATTAAAAACGAACTTGAACGAGCTGGCGGAGGATACTCGATTTTTTACGAAGTACTCAACTCCAAAAACTTTGGCGTACCGCAACAACGCGAGAGAACTTATATTGTCGGTTTGAAAAAAGAATCGGCGGTTTTTGCTTTTCCACAAAAAGGAAAATACATACGCACAAAAATTCTTAGGGACGTCTTGGAAAAAACGATTCCCGAGCGGCACTATTTAACGGAAAAATACTACAAGGGACTTTTAAACCACAAGAAAAGACACAATGAGAAAGGTAGTGGCTTCGGCTGTGCCGTCGTGGATCTCGAGGGAGTTTCAAATACGCTTGTATGCGGGAACATGGGGCGGGAACGCAATTTGATTAAAGATGTACCGTCCGAGAAAAATCGCTGGGGAATAAGAAAATTAACGCCGAGAGAGTGCGCGCGCCTACAAGGATTCCCGGATTCATTCAAAATCCCGGTCTCCGACACCCAAGCCTACAAACAATTTGGGAACGCCGTTTCCGTCCCCGTTGCCAAGGAAATCGCCACTGCACTAAAAAATCATTTGTTAGGATTAAATAAAATGCACACGTCGTATCAACTCGTCAAACCTTTATCCCTTGAATCTCTTTCGTATACTTTTTAAATATCTCTTTAATTTCTTTTTTCGAGAGATCGGGAAGAATTTTATAGCCACCGAGATAATTCGCCCGAGTCATCAAAAATCTGACCCTGCCTTCTTTATATTGAGCAAATAAATCGCCGTTTTCCCGAACAAACTCTAATAAAGCATGCGAAAAGTTTTTATTTCGTCCTTGAGTTCCCGATATTAAGGTTCTTGTGTAATCGAGCATTGAGAAAAGCTCGCGAGTCAATTCGTAATGATCTTTCCTACCGGAATCATAAGTGAGATAAGCTCCCCACCACAGGAGCGAGATCCCGTGTCTTACTAAATTTCTGGGACTGACCCCGTCAATAAACCAGTGTTCGAGGACGTACTCTCCTCGTTTTTTGAGGGGTTGTTTTTCTATGGGAAATCGTTTTTTCATATAGTCCCAAAGAGAAGTGTGTGCCAAATATGTCCACATCCGGACGTCGGTTGCTTGAGTGGGCGTTAAGTTTTTGTACGACTCAAAGATTATTTTTGCGTTTTCAAAATCAAAATTTTCTTTGCCTTTCGGCATAATGGGATTTATCAAATCGGGAACTTGAATGCGGGGGTTTATAAGCACATCGACTGCTTCAAACTTGAACTCTTTCTTCGAGTACGACTCAAGACCCTTGTTTTTCGCCAAGTTTCTCCTTAATTTGTGTATAAAATTGTGCGTGAATAGTTTTTGAGGTTGCATGGTTGTTTGGTTAGAATTCATCGCTGAATGAGGTGTCAATAATGTTTTCGATTCGGTTTAACATGCGAGTGAGGGGGTTTCCTAGTAAAATCTGCGCGATTTTGGGCGCAAGCTCGGGATTCCACTCTATTTTTTCAAGGTCCTTATCGTTTGCTCTTCTGAACTCCAAAACTTGATACCATTTCAAGTTTTCATAAGGACTGCCCTCGGCAGTCATGGATTGTTGCAAAGCATACGAAAGAGCGGGAACGACTATTGACGAATGGAAAATCGAATCAAATCCGTTTTTAGATGCCCTTTTGTAAATTGCATAATCCCTCTTTGAAAGATAAACAATAATTTTGTCGGAATTTAAATAGATTTCAAACGGCTGCTCCTCTTTATCTCCCTCCATAATCACGAGAAAAGATGAAATTGATTTGAGTTCTTCCCAGCGCTTAGCGGCGATAAACGAAGTGCTTCCTCCGTAAGCCAAGACGTCGCCTTTGGCGATCTCGAAAGTGAAGCCTTGATAATCTGGGTTCGCTCCAGCAACGGAGTAACTGGATATGTCTTGTTTTGCCGTAACGTAAAAACGAACGTCCACCTTATCTCTAAGATTGGCCGAATCTATCTCAATCGTTTGATTCGGTTCTGTGGTTGTGAAAGATTCTCTGAAAAGAGTTTGCGGGCAGTTGATCTCGGTGCAAAAACGGACGACGTCGTTCTCCATCAATTTCTCGATGGTTGCATTTGCAAGACCGTGATTCACAATTACCGTTATCCGCTCTTTCCCGAGCTTGACGCTTGAGCTTACTTGATATGCCCCGCTAACGTCGTCCCCAAGACCCAGAACGGGATGAGGTAAAGAAAGTTTATCTATTTTCATAGGCGGTTATTCTTAGAGAATATCTCTCGTTCGTTTCAAATTTTACTTTTAATTGCGATTTTCCCTGCGGATCAAGTTCCAGCCCGTATATCCTGTTGTTTTTCGTTCTAAGCGATTTTTCGGAATTGTCGATTGCTTTCTTTATGTTTATCTCTTCGAATGAATCCTCCGTTCCGACACTTAATGCGAGATTAAATTTTGTGCCAGGTTCACCTTTTACGACGATGACGTGCTCGGTATCGTCGGGAGCTTCCCGTATTGCAAAGGATCGGGACTCTACATCGGATAAAATTTTACCCTCCAACCCCTTTTCGGTTTCTTCCCCGCCTTCCGGTATAACATCGCCCCTTCCTCTCTTCTTGCTTCCTTTTCCGGTTTTCATCTTCCCGCCTTTTTTAATTCCCCGCGGTTTCTTAACGACCCTTACCGGTTGAGCTATTTCTACTTCTTCCGATTCCTCTTTTTCGGCTCCGACCTCACTGCCCGTTTCAATATTTGAAATATCTTCGTTCATTCCCGGGTTCTCGTTAAATCCAGCGAGACGCTCTTCATCTTCGCTTGTAATGTATAAATACTTTTCCAACCCGGGTATATTCAAATACTTTGTACTGCCAGCTTCGAAAAGACCCTTTAGCGACCTTCTTATGAAATCTTTGAGTTCTCTGTCTGCCCTTTTGGCCTTTTCGAACAACTCCTCGGTTTTTTCTCGAGCATTGTGTGGGTCCCACCTGTTATGTTGTGGATTTTCCATTACCCTCAAAATCTCATTTCCTTCGTCGTTGTCGCATACAAAAACGCCAGCATACGCAATTGGAATCTGGTGCGATCTTCTCTGAATTTCCATGCCGGTTTTTCTGAAATATCCTATCTTTTTATAATAATTTTCTTTCAAGAGAACGTATAAACTGACCGCTCCGAGCGTCGGCAAGGACTCCCGAATAACCTTACTGTTCTCATCGTTATAGGCGATGAAAACCGGCAGAGGATTGGGTGATTCCTCGGTATCTTTCGCGTCTTCCGAGAAGTGCTTAAACATTAAAGATTTTATGTTTTCCGAATTTATCAACTGATTTCCCACCTCTACCTCCAGTATGCCCTTCGAGACAGCCAGCCAAAAATTGTTAAGAACCGATTTCGTGATTTGTTCTTGCCAATCGTTTTCTCCATAGAAACCGATAACATGAACGTCAGTTCCTTGTTCTTTTCGTTTGAATATTTCCGGTATCGCGTCATGATTCCTGACGGGTTTTTGGCCCATAAAACCGAATGAACCCGTCGAATTGTACTTTACCCCGTTTTTTAGGTGAGTAACCAACCTCATCTTTCCCTGAAATACATACTCATTCTTGTCGTAAATACTCGAAACAAAAATTGTATGGAAAGAAGAAGCAGCAAAGTAAGCTCCTTTTCCTAAGCCAAAAGATCCGCCACTACCCTTCTTTTTTGAACTCGCGCCGGACGATTTCAAGAAATTGTAATAATCGCCTTCGATATCGTCATCGTCGCCAGTCAATCCTTTTGTATTAAAATCTCTAACTTTCAAAACTGGGATTTTCTCGTTTTGCACAAAAGCGTCGTATGTTTTTTGGAAGAAACTGACCGATTGAGGATTATTGTGAAAATAATCGCGACACGCTTTGAAAATTTCTTTGAGTTGATCGGCGCGCGGCAAATCGCTTGTTCTGATTTTGGACAATTGAAATTCTGCTCGCACTGGAAATTTAACGGCGGCATCGATAATATTTTGAATGGACTCGCGAGCTAAAAAGTATGCTATGTGTCCCTTAAAGCTCGTCGTGACGGAATCGTTGAATCCGACCTCCTCGCCTCCGCCATTTTCGGCAAATTCATAATTAAGCTCTTTATTCATATTTATAGTTTGAACTCTCGCTTTTTAGGGAAGTGAAATTTTGCCTTAGATTCCTTAACCTTGCGCTCAATCTCGGAGAAAATTTTATCAATATCTTGCTCGTCGTATTCGTAGATATTCCGATTAGAACAATTCCCCAAAACTTTCAAGCGTTTTAGGACTATATTTGTTCGGGCGGTGGCAAGTCGCTTGAAGCGATCTCGCGGGTGTTCGTTTTTTGGGTCTTGCTTATCCATGGGTTTGATACTATTATTCTATATATGTTATCCTTACATAAGAGTCAAGCATTTGTAAAGAGCTTATCATATGTTAAATTTTAACACAAGGGAGTTCCCTAATCTTGCCCGCGCATTGGGAGGGTGGGGCAAGGGCAAGAATTTAGTCGCCGCAAATTTCCGTTCCCCAAGCGAGGGCGTGGCGGAAGGGGGGTGTGGGGGGAATTCCGCCGCGCCCGAGCATAAAACAGAGGCC
>CAYIWX010000049.1:0-4988 GCA_964367305.1 uncultured Candidatus Saccharibacteria bacterium | reverse complement strand
TATAAAAATCGCGGGAGGGTTACTTTTTTCTTTTCGCTTACTTCCCGAATAATATTCTCTGCTGATTTCTCGCCAAATCTTTCTAAGACTGCAACGTCTTCTTCTTTAAGGGTGAAAATATCCGCCGCATCAGTTATTAATCCCTCGTCTAAAAACCTATCAATAATTTTCCAGCCTAATCCCCGAATATCAAAAGCTCCCCGCGAAACAAAATGATACATAGATTCACGATGCCTCGCGCCACATCTGGGATTCGAACAACGATAGGCAACTCCGTCTTTTATAACCCTTGAACCGTCGACTGGGCATTTCCCCGGCATCCGGAAACTCTTTTCGTGCCCGGTGCGAAGTTCCTTTAAAACTCTATTTATTTGCGGAATAACATCTCCCGCCCGGCTTACGACAACCGTGTCCCCGATCTTCACGCCCAATCGTTCAATTTCATCATAATTGTGAAGCGTGGCGTGACTTATGGTTACGCCGCCCACTCTTACCGGCTCAAGCTCGGCAATGGGAGTTAAGGCCCCCGTCCGCCCGACCTGAATTTTTATATCTTTAACCCGAGTAGTCGCTTCTTTGGGAGAAAATTTGTAAGCAATCGAAGCCCGAGGAGCCTTCCCAACCACGCCAAATTCCGCATAAAGTTTGTTATCGTTTAAGGAAACAACAACGCCATCAATTTCGTACGGCAATTTCTCTCTTTTTCTTGCAACTTCTTTATAGAATTTAAAAATCTCTTCGACCGAATGAACAACCCCTCCTTCGGGATTCGGAAAAACCCCGAATCCTCTCAAGGACTTGTATTCGGACTCGTGGGTTCGAAATCCCAACAAGCCCACGATGCCATAAGCATAAAAATTGAGCTTTCGACTCGCGGTAATCTTAGGATCGAGCTGACGAAGTGATCCTACAGCAAGATTCCGCGGATTCGCGTAAATTTTTTCACCCGCTTTTTCAAGCGCATTATTAATGCGCTTGAATTCTTTTTTTGTTAAAAAAACCTCGCCTCGCACAACTAATTTTTTTGGAATTTGTCTGCCGGGGGCAGATCCGCCTTTGGCGGAGAATTTAGAATTTAGAATTTGCAATCTCAAAGGAATCGCTTCAACTGTCTTGAGATTGTTTGTGATATCCTCGCCTACGAGTCCATCGCCGCGAGTGCTTCCCAAAACAAAATTACCATTAACGTAAATGAGCTCAACGGCCAAACCATCCATTTTGAGATCACAATAAAACTCTTTTTTGAAAGAACGCCCCAGAAAATTCTCCAACCGCGTGAGCCAGTCCCAAATATCATTTTCAGAAAAAGCATCGTTTAAAGAATTCATCCGGATTTCGTGGGTCACCTTTTTAAAACTCTTGAGGGGCTTGCCGCCCACTCTTTGGGTGGGAGAATCGGGAGTCACTAAATCAGGAAATCGTTCCTCTAAATCAAAAAGTTCTTTTTTTAAGGAATCTTCAACTTCGGGCGGGACAAGCTCTTTGTTCAAAACCAAGCGAGAGTGGCGATACCGATCGATGAGCTTTTTTAATTTTGAAACGCGCTCCGCAGCAATCTTTTTATCCATGATCACTGAGAAAATTCTGCCTCGAGCGTCCTTATAATCTTTCCGTAACTAGAGAGACCCTGCGCCGTGATCACAAGCTTTTCGGGAAGAAGGATAGTATTTACTAAAATTCTAATCTCGGACGGATCATCAAGCGTCGGCTCAAAATCAAGATTCTCGGCTTTCTCTTTGGGTGTTTCGGGACAACTTTTAAAATAACAAAAGCTCGCGGCCTCAATCCCCGCATCCGCCGCAAAAATGGCTTTTGCGGAATTTACCGCATCGTTTGCCCCCCGTATCTGATAAATCATGAGAAGACCGGCAATGCCAGCGGCGGAAATCAATATTCCGCTTAGGGTTATTACGCTTATTAACATTACTTGCCCCGCTCTTTTGGCTTCACGCCAAAAGGGCTGGGCCTGCCATTCTCTTTTCATATTATTGGACATCGCTTGGTAAAATTCTTGAACTGATTGTTGTCTCCAAATTTAAAGCATTGCCTTCTAAATCCGGATTAGACGAACCCACTTTTAGAAATAAGGTTACGCGCCAGGGATCTTCCGGAACTTCGTGGACACTCTCAAAACATAATCGTTCAATCAAAATATTCGAGGCAGTCAAGGGTAAAAACAAATCTCCCACGCCGCAACCGCTTTCGTCGCACTCTCTTCGGCTTATAGCGCCGTTCCCGCCAGAATAGGTAACCAATTTATTTTTAGAATTAACGAGATCAAGTTCTTCAAAGTTAGCGGGACACGAACCCCTGGGCAAGTCTCGGGGCGTTAAAGTGTGGCTTGTCCTTATTTCACGAACCATTTGTTCCAAAACTATTGAGGCATTTGAGTTAACAGACATTAGGTGATTTACAATTCGCTGAGTTTTAAGGGCTCGCACAAATCCACCAACAGCAATAGTAATCGCAACAAGAAAAATCCCGATAGCGACGACTAACTCGGTTAAAGTAAAACCGCTCTTGTTTTTGAAAATTGAAAATTGAAAATTGAAAATTTTCATAATTATCTCCAATTAAAGAAGTGGTCTTCCAAACTCACGGCTTTAGGATCTCCTCGATCTGACCAATTAACCCGAGAAACCACTTTAATTTCGTCGGCGCTAATGTTATCTATCATCACCTGCCTTTTAAACTGGGTCTGGTTTCCGGATGAATTGTAGTTGTAAGCGCCGGAATCGGGATCGAAAAATAAATATCTGTCATCATCTCGTTCCAAAGAAGTATCGTCCCAAACAACCTCCCAGTTACCGCTATTTAAACCCCGGTTCCAAGAACGCCCCCGAGTATAATTCGTATCAATCAAATTTTTTACCACTTCGATTCCCTCAGCGGCGAGATAAGTGGCAACAAATTTTTGACCGACATCTTTATTCAAAGCGAGCGATTGCGAAAGAAGACCGACAATCCCCAAAAGACCGATTGTTGAAATGCTAATCGCAACCATCGATTCGATCATTAAATTCCCACTCCTTTTTTTGAAATTATGCATCATTTTATTGAACGATTTGCCCCGCAGATGAAATTGTAATGGAGGCGGTTGTGTCGCCATCCGCAATTCTCAGGTTAACCGTGACAGGAAATCCTGAAGGATTAGTTGTTGTAGCGCTAAGTTCAGGAGGCACGAAAAGAACATCAATTGGGTCATTTATATTTACGAATTCTAAACTGGGGTCGAGGAAAAATTTTTCTATCTCTTCGGAAGGGTCAGAAGCGCTATCGTAAGCGTAAGCACGACCGAGCGCGCACCCACCCTCACCCAAATCCTGGAATAAGATAAATTCTTTAGAGGGCGAGGGTTCGAAATGAACCCCAAAAGCGCAGAAATCATAGCCTGAAAGGGTAGGGTCACGAAATTTCTGGAGTGCCAGGGACTTGGCCCGATTTATTACTCCCACTACCCGAGCCTCGTCTCGATGTAAAATAATCTGCTTTTCACCCGAACGATTATAAACAAGAACCATTCCCGTAAGGATGGCGGTCACAGCAATCACCACAAGCATCTCGATGAGGGTGTACCCCTTACGAGAATTTAGGATACAGAATTTAGGATTTAGGGAACTGTTCTCATGCTGTCTCATCACTCTATTATATACCAGCTCTAGAGATTAAAAAGATTAAAATACCCGTCAACTATTTCAAAACCGAAGAAGAAGGTAAGTGTAACGCCTAAAACAAAAAACGGGGCGAAGGGAAGTTTGTCGTGAAGATTTTTTTTCTTGCGGAAGAGAAAAAGAGCACCCACCGCTCCCCCAAAAATGAAAGCGAGCGCCATCGTAAGAACAATATCGGCAAAACCCAAAAGCAAACCCGAGGCAAGAGCCAGTTTTACATCCCCCATCCCCATTGCCTTGCCCCGGCTAAAGAACGATAGGGCGCCAAAAAAAACAAAACCCACAAATGCACCCAAAGAATGGTTCAGGATTACGTTTTTGAAGGGCGAAAAAAGCAAGTTATAATGCTTCAAGAACGAGTCACGAAAAGGAACAAAAACATAATTAGTGCTTAGAATCACGACCAAAACCAATCCTAAAACAATGAGAGCTAAATTTAATTCGTTGGGAATCAAATAATGCTTTAAATCAATTAAGGTGATAAGAAGAAGAATAAGAAAAGCAAGAATCCAAACAAGAGCGAGACCGTAATAAAAACGAGGAGCTTCGAAGGAAGCAAAAAGAACATCGCTAATTTTGTAAAACGAATTTAAATAAAGCGGCACGAAAACAAAAATCAGGCCCGAGATAAATTCAATGATTGGATACTGGTACGAAAGTTTATGGCGGCAACCCCGACACCGACCCCACTGAAACAAAAAACTAAGGAGCGGAATAAGTTCAAACCATTCCAGATTTTTTTTACAATGTGGGCAGTGCGAACGACCCCTCAAATTATCCAGCGCAAAAACGTTTCCGTTAGGATCGTAGCGGAAAGAAAGAACATTTAAAAAACTACCGAAAGCCAACCCAAAACAAAAAAGAACTAGAAAAAAAACGTAAACCACCTCAAGGGCACCTCGACAAAAATGTTAAGTCCGACGTTGTGCGGATCGCTCTACCGCTTGAATCAACACAAAAATATTCTATTTCGGGATTTTCAGATGGTCCTACCCTTGAATTTAATGGGGAGTAGGCAATAAAATTCGTCCCATCCAATGTTTTCCTAACGTTAAGCTCGCCGCCTTGAGCAAAAATATCTTCCGCAAGAAGCCTGAGTTCGGAACCCGCGATGCTTTCAAAAGGCTTTGGCAGATTTTCAAGAGCGTCATAGTCACCGTCATAGAGAGCTTCGGCAACAGAGCGAACCTGATTAAGCTCTTGGATAATTCTTGTATCCTTAGCCCTTTCCTTAATAAGGGGAACACCGGCCAAAAGAACAGAAGACAAAATACCAATAACCGCGATAACAACAAGCATCTCAATTAAAGTGAACCC
>CAYIWX010000048.1:0-5011 GCA_964367305.1 uncultured Candidatus Saccharibacteria bacterium | reverse complement strand
TCCATATTTTTTATCCCAACCAATTCCTCAATCTCGGAAATTTTGAACAGATCGGAAGGTTTGAGCACCAATTTTCCAAGCCATAATATCTGCCGGCTCTTATGGCGGCGAGGAATACAAGAACCAGAGCGTAGATTATGTGATCATCAACAAGAAAACCGTGTTCCACGTAAGGGAATGTAAGAACGGGGAAATAATAAAGGAGCATGAGCATTGCCCCCAAAACAGAACTTAATCGGACAAAAACACCCAAAATTAGAGAAACTCCCAAAAAAGTAAGTCCCCATTCATTTACGAAATTTATTACCGGAAGAATATTGGGGTTCAAAAGCCACTGGTAAAATCCAGCGAAAGTTTTCGCGCCCTTCAAATAACCTTCTGCAGACCAGTTCGGAGTCAAAATTTTCGTGATGCCGGCATAGAACATTAGCCATCCTGTTCCTATCCGCAAAAGGAATAAAGTTATTTTTTCCGCTTTTGTCATTTTATTTTTAAATCAATCGGCCTTTTTGTGAGTTAGCAAGAGTAGGGCAAGTGGCGCGCCCCAATTGGCCCACCGTTCTACAAAGTCCCAGATCGGCATCCCAACGAGCGGCCTCAAGAGCGCTGTCCAAAATCCCCAAAATACCATCCAAAGAAGAGCGATTCGGACCGGTTTTATAAGAACAAGAATTGCGAGAGCGATATCCATTATTCCAACAAGGAAAAGTAATTTAGCTGCGAGTCCCGGGTCGGACACGCCAAATTTGGCAAACCAACCGATCCAATCTTTTTTGCCCTGAAGTGCGAAAACTCCATGTCCGATAAATTCACCGGCAACGGCAATTCGCAGAACCCATTCGATAAGTTTGTAATTAATCATATTTATATTTTAACATTTTTTCTAAGGCGACCTTTGGATTTTCATGGTTGATAACTATTTGATATATCCCTTCAAAGATAGGAAAATCACCCTTTTTACCTTGAATAAGTTCCTGGAGCGGGGGGAGAGACACTAGTCCCTCGCTTACGATATCGCTTGACCCCTTTGTAGCAATTTCGAAGCCAAAACCATGATTTCGGGAATGCGGACTTGATCCGGTTGCGATAAGATCACCGATTCCAGCAAGGGTGTAGGCAGTTTTTTTATTGCCCCCGAGAAGTTTGATAATTTCTGACATTTCGGAAAGCGCTCTTGTAGTTAGCCACCCTTTGGCATTATTACCCCATCCCAATCCCCGAATTATTCCGAATGCGATCGCGTAAACATTCTTTAAGACGCCGGCAAGCGCAACACCAATAAGATCGCGAGAATATGAAAGATGGAGGGAGGTTTTCTTGAAAAGAGAAGCAATCTTTTTGAAAGTAGGTTTATTTCCAGCCGCAACGACACCGAAAGAAGGTTCGCCTTTTATAATTTCGCTCGCAAGCATTGGTCCTGATATGAGAGTGCAGTTCCGAAGCCCGACACATAAATGAAGCAATTCGCTCATTGTTTTTTTGGAGTTCGTTTCTAATCCTTTCGACAAAGAAATAATGACTGCTTCTTTTGGGGCTGCGAGCGACACATCTTCCGCAGCTTTTCGCAAGGAAGAGGAGGGGACACAAAGGAAAATAATTTCTGCAGATTTTATGGTTTCTTCGAGTGTGCGGTTTTCGGTCATTTTTGACCGGTCAATATCCCAAAGATTAGGTTCCGCTCCGCCTTCTTTTAAAATTTTCTCAAGCGCTCTTCCCAACGGGCCGGCTCCCACAATGGCAATTGTTTTGTTTTTTTTCATTAAAACAGAAAGCTACGACCATTCATTTATATTATAACTCTTATATCAAACGATTTTTATTGATTTCTATTGTCAATTCTGAAAACTCTGTGAAGCCAGCACCAACCCCAAAAACTTTCAATAAGTGCGATCCAGCCAATAATAGCGATGAGGGTGCTACTCCAACCGCCATATTGCGGCGCGAGAGGCCCTAGCCACCAAAATGCTAATAAGAATCTCAAGACCCTGTCTAATTTGCCTAAATTTTGATTCATGTGATAAATCCATTGTTCGACCTTTTTATTTTTTTAAATTTGCTTGCCCGCCGAAGCTACAAGCGCAGGCGGGGTTCAACGCGTTTTAACATTACCGCGTTCGTAGCCACAATAATCGAAGATGCCGACATTAAAAGCGCTGAAATTTCTGGCCGCAACAATAAACCAAAAGAGTTATAAAATACTCCGGCCGCAACCGGGATCGCAAGCATATTGTAAATCGCCGCCCAAAAAAGATTCTGTTTCATTTTGACGACCGTGGCCTTACTTAAACGAAATGCCGCGACAATATCGTAGGGATCGGATTTCATAAGCACAATATTGCCGGTCTCAATCGCCACGTCTGTGCCGGCGCCGATTGCAATGCCTATATCGGCCTGAGCGAGAGCTGGCGCATCATTCACGCCGTCACCCACCATTGCTACAAATTTACCTTCGTCTTGAAGTTTTTTGACGTATTTCGCTTTATCTTCAGGAAGCACTTCGGCGAAAACTCTATCAATGCCGAGTTCTTGACCAATTGCTTCGGCTACCATCTTATGATCACCGGTAATCATTACTACCTCCATACCAAGTTTTTTCAAGGCCGCCACGGTTTTTTTTGCGTTCGGCCGAGCAGTATCGGCAGCGGCAACTACCCCGGCAAATTTTCCGTGAACCGCGAGCAAACTCAAACTCTTTCCCTCGGAAGCAAGGCGATTAATTGTTTCTCGATGAGGAGAAGTATCAATATTATTGTCTCTCAACAACTTTTCCTTGCCTGCGTAAATGAGCTTATTCTCGATCATTGCCTTAAGACCATGACCGGCAATCGATTCGAAGTTTCTTATTGACTCAAACGGCGAAATTTTTTGTTTCTCCGCTTCTTCCAAAATTGCTTTTGCGAGCGGGTGATTCGAATTGGTTTCAAGACTCGCTTCATATTTAAGTACTTCTTCTTTTGAGAATCCGTTAAAAGCGATTATGTCGGTCACGAGCGGTTTTCCACCCGTTAAAGTCCCAGTTTTATCAAGCACGATCGCATTGATCCGAGAAGTGTTTTCAAGTGTTGCCGCGTCTTTTATAAGGATATTGTGTTTTGCGCCAATACCGGTGCCGACTGCAACTGCGGTCGGCGTGGCGAGTCCTAATGCATCGGGACATGCAATCACGACCGTAGAGACGGCAAAAGTAAGCGCCGTGAGCAATCCAGCATTCGCTCCGAAATACCATCCTAAAAACGCGGCAAACCCTGAACCGATAGCGACAATTACTAACCAGCCCGCAGCTCTGTCTGCAAGTCGTTGGCCCGGCGCTTTGGAATTTTGGGCGGTTTCAACCAACTTGATGATTTGAGCGAGCACCGTTTCCGAACCCACTTGGGTAGCTTTAAATTTAACGGTTCCCGTTTGGTTCACCGACCCGCCCACCACTTTATCGCCTTTCTGTTTTAGGACCGGGATTGATTCGCCAGTGACAAGCGATTCGTCAATCGAGGTTTCGCCTTCTACTACCTCGCCGTCAACGGGCACTTTATCGCCCGGTCGGAGCACCACAACATCGTCATGAATTATTTCCGAGGTTAAAACTTCGATCTCTTTGCCGTTGCGGATGATTCTGGCTTTTGGCGGCACCAAATCAAAAAGTGCGCGCAGAGCATCCGATGTACCGCGTCGGGAACGCATTTCCATCCAATGACCGAAAAGAACGAAGGTTACCAAAAGCGCCGCGGCTTCATAAAAAGTTTCACTCTCGGGTTTTGCAATAGCAAGGACTACGCTGAAAAGATAAGCAGCAAGGACACCGGTCGCGATTAAAACCGCCATGTTCAGTTTTTTGGCTTTCAAGGAATAATAGGTGCCGGTAATAAAAATAGAACCGGTCCAAAAAACTATCGGCGTTGTGAGAATAAAAAGAAGCCAGTTCACTGGAATGAGAGTGGGCAAATCCAACTTGAAAAAATTAATGCCGACAGGCGAATAGAGAAAAATTGGGATTGAGAGAAGAAGAGAGACGAAAAATCTGCGGCGCATATCTGCCTCCATCTTTTTCGCCATTTGGGGGCTTGTCATCGCCGCTTCGTGATCTTTGTGGCTCATTTCGGAAAAATCTTTTTTAGGGGTACCCTCAATATTTTTAGGCACGAGCGCCATGCCGCAGCCTGGGCAAAGGCCGGGCGCATCTTTAACTACTTCAGGATGCATTGGACAGGTGTAGACGATTTTTCTATCGCCCTCTATTTTCTTCTCTTCTTTTTTGTGGGCGTGCCCCGTATGGCAACACGGCATATCTATTTTATATTCGTGTTGTTTTGCTTCCATTTCGCAACCGCAGGAAACGGTCAATTTCTCCGCACTGTGGCACAAGCACTCTTTGCCGCAGGAACAGGGTGCTGAATTTTTTGTCTTCATATGATTGTGATGTTGATGATTCATGGTTTCCAATTATACCCCGCAGCTTCCGCCGTTTTTTTTCTCCGGTGGCTTGATCAGGGTTAGAATCCGGCGATAACCGGCGGCGCTTGAAAAATTCGCGCCCAGAATTTCTTTGGGGTCAGCTTCACTCCAAGAAATTCCTTGTAATTTTAGGTATTCGGCAACGGCAAGGTAGGTATCGGGAAACCAATAATTATTTACCTGGAGTGCGACTTGATACATTTCTTCTTCGGAAATACCTTGAGAAGCCATAAGTTCCAAAAGTCCCAGCATTGCCATTCCGTGGTTGCAATCCGGGAAATGGGTTGCGTTGTTACAGCAAGGACGATAAATATTTTCGCTTACATTTTGAACCGATTCTTGCTGTTCTGGCGTTAAGGCAATAAAAGCATGGCGGCTGTAATGGTTCATCGTGTTTCCTTGGGCCAGCGTCCATCCGCCGGTTGAGGCAAAATTTCCCGCCTTCGCCAAGGCTTCGGCGGGCGAGCCCGCGTTACTATAAGTCATCATCGGGCCATTTTCCAAAATATCGTTTTTGTTGCCTAATCCCAGCGCCCCCAAAAGGTGCAGTAGGGTTTGCGCG
>CAYIWX010000047.1:1879-5129 GCA_964367305.1 uncultured Candidatus Saccharibacteria bacterium | reverse complement strand
ATTTTGGAAGGGCTTCGCTTTTAACTTCTTCAGATTTTTGGATAACTTTTTTCTTGCCCATAAATGTTTAAATTCCAAATTACAAGCACCAAATTACAAATGTTTTAGATATTTGAATTTTGGTCATTGGAATTTGTCCCGATTTTATCGAGGATGCTCGACGAAGTCGGCATTTGTGATTTGGAAATTGTTAATTGTGATTTACTTTAAGTCGACTTTCCTTCGACCGCTTCCCGCGGTTTTGCGTACACGACCCGCTCCACGCGCAGTACGAGAATTTGTTTTGGTCCGTTGTCCGCGCACCGGAAGCCGCCTCTGATGCCTTGTCCCCCGATAAGCTTTGACGTCTTTTAATCGATTGATGTTTTGCCTGATAATCTGTCTTAATTCACCCTCTACCTTGAATCCCTTATCAAGAACGGATTGGATCTTGTTGATCTCTTCTGGGTTTAAATCTTTTGTACGCTTATTTGGGTCAATTTTAGCATCATGCAAAATCCGATGAGAAAGCGACCGACCCACTCCATAAATATAAGTAAGCGCGATCTCGACGCGCTTCTGGTCCGGAATATTTACACCAACGATTCTCATCCTTGTCTTTGTTTGTGTTTTGGATTTTTACAAATAACGTAAACGCGTCCGCGACGACGGACGGTTTTGCAGTTATTGCAAATTTTTTTAACCGATGACCTAACTTTCATTTATTGATCCATATATTTATTATGGCTATAGTCGTCTTACGATCCTTCCTCTTTCCTCCCCCAAACCAGCCATCTCAACAATCACTCTATCCCCCGGAATAACCTTTATGCGATTGATCTTTAAACGTCCCGCAAGATGAGCTAGAACTCTCCTGTCTTCAAGCTTAACTCTAAAAAGGAGGCCGGGTAAGGCTTCTTCCACAAGCCCTTCGGCTCGTATGATCTTAGAATCAAAAGCCATTAGTAAAGAAAGATAGATAACATTCTATAAAATAAGGCGGTTCGTGTCAATGGAATCCATAACGGCTTAATCAACCGTTATCTTAACATGTTTAGGATTCTCAGGCACACTATTTACCCAAAAAGGCCAGAGCGAAACCTTTGCTTTTTCTAAACCGGGTATTTGAGAAAGATATGAATTTAAAAATGTCTCGTTTTTGCCCAAAAGATCATGAACCAAAACATCAACTATTAAATTCGGTTCAAAAATTACAGAAATTTTGGCGCGAAAGTTAATTTTGCCGTTCGCTAAATCTACTTCCAGATTACTATAGTCCAAATTAAAATCGCGAACCCGAAGATCTTCGGTAATCTTTTCCTTGGCCCTATCAATTAAGGCATTTTTAAGCATTTCCTCTTCAAAAACCAAGTTTCTCATTTCGGCCTCTCCGAAGATACTAAATGTCTTCTCGCCGTCCTCTAAATGGATGTCTTCTTTAAGAATGTTGAAAGACATTGATGATTCAAGACTTTTGAAACGTTCAGCAACAAAAATAGCAACTTCGCTCTTTAGAGAGTTTTCAAGCGCCCCTCTCAGGGCCTCCTTTGCCTTTAGGGTGTCGTCTTCGGTAGGAACGGCCCTCTCACCGACAAAGCCTCCACTCATCGACTTTAAGGATTCTGCATAAAAACCTTCATAACGAGGTGTCCCCTTAAATCCGGGTATCTTAAATGAAGTGGGTGAAATATTGTAGGCCTCGCCGGCTTGATCTGCCGTAATCCGAACCTCGATCTTCGATGGCTCGATTTTTCCGTCTACGATTTTTGCTCCTGGAATCGTAACCTGATTATCTAGTCTGAATATTTTTTTATCTGGAGTCTCAAACCTCGTTGATTTAACAAGGATCTGATCCTTAGAACTGTAGGCATTGTAGACCGTTAAATTGCCAGTTGCTTTCGTTTCAACTTTGTCTTTTCCATGGGCTTCAAAACTCATTTCTAAATTCTTGCGGTTTACAAGAAGTTCTGCCGGCAAAGAGATTTTTCCGTTTTTATATTCTAATTGCTTTACCTTACTCGAGGCTTCAACTAATTCGTCGAGAGAAACAGGAACTTTTTTTAGGGATATCGCAACCGTAGCTTTTGGAAGAATCTTGATTCCCAATCCCCAAAAAACCAAAACGAATACAAAAAGTAACGATAAGAAAACCAACCATTTCTTAAAATTGAAATGCCGTTCTCTCGGGCCTGTTTCTGCTGTTAGATCTTCCTCGACATCTGGCTTCGCGAGAGGTTCGAATTTATGTGGGGCTTCTTCGCGCACGATCCTTTCCCTGATCTTTTCGGTCACTTTTTTAGGGAATTCGGCCCGAGGCAAAATATCCGAAACTGATCTCTCCCTTAATTTAAAAACCGGATTTAGAGCGGTGATTCCCACCAAGCTCGCGAGTTCCAAAACGTGATCATCGATTGATTCAACCACAAGCTCTTTTTGGGCAGTATCGCTCTCCCTTTTTAAAACTTGGAAATTGTGGATGCTTTTCCCCAAAACCGAATCACGAGGAATGTTTAAAATCACTCTTTCAGCCGAAGCCTGGATTAAGACATCAACCACTACATTTATGTCATCAAGCCGATTGAGGAATATCTTTTTTTCTGCTGCCATTTGTTTGGTTTTAGTAGTTAGGTATGAGCCATTTCGCCCTTCTTCGCAAAAGCTGATTTAAAAATCGGTAATGTTCCTGGTCGTAAGAGTGGGTAAGAAGCGCTAAGGTACTATTTAAAAATCTGCGATTGGACTGTCTGATATTTGAAACTATAACAAAATCCTTTAATTCAAGCCATTTATGGAAGTCGACGAGCCTTAGCCTCGAATTCAGGAAAAACGGGTCTCCGGGCGTTAAAACGAATGGAAAATTGAAGTGAAAACGAGGTCTTTCGACTTTAATCTTCTTATGAAAAGATTCAACCGTATTTAAAAGTATTTTGAACTCCTGATTTATGAGGCTCTCTATGAAACGATGGGCCTTTGGAGAAACTTCATGAGAAATAAATTTGTGAAGAATTTTATGGGCTATATCATCCTCTACGCCGAAATTTTTCCCTACGGCGGCAAGGATCCTCGAAAAACCCCAATTAAACTCCCGCGCAAATATCCTTTCCTCATCGCTTAGCGAAAAAATTGAAGTTGTTGCCTTTGCGGTATGAACCACAAAATCAGTCTCCTCGGGAATGGAAACTGAAACAATATTCGCTCCTTCCACAACCACGAATGATTTAGTCCAATTTTTTAGAGGACTGATCAATTCGATAATTGAACGAGGCACGAA
>CAYIWX010000047.1:0-1779 GCA_964367305.1 uncultured Candidatus Saccharibacteria bacterium | reverse complement strand
AAATTTTTAATTTTTTTTCTTTTTAAGAGCGTTATTTTTTTCTGTTTCGGATTTATTTTCGCAAAAGTCGCTTCGAGTGATTCGTCAATCTGTTCGATGACCAAAAACCGCTCCTGGCCTTTTTTTATAAGCCGGGAGATTTTGTTCCACAACAATCCGAACACTAGTTTTATTATAACAGAAATTAGAGCTTCGCCCCCTATAATCCGTTGCCGACTAACCACCCACACCGCCCGAAGTCTTATGTCCTCATTTTTGTAACATATGTTACAAAAATGAGGACAATCAGATTTTACCGTTTAATTTCTAAAAGCAGTGATGGTTCCCTGGAAATTCTCCCTCCGTCTAAATAAAAATCTACGTTGTTCCCAAAATATTTTCTTGCTTCGGTAATTGTAGTTGCGGGTAGCTTACCCGAAATGTTTGCGGATGGAGCAACAAGCGGTCCAGTCTTCCGCAAAATATTTTGAAGCTGTTTATTTTTAGGCAAACGGAAAGCAAGTGTGTTTGCTCCACGATGGAGGTAAAATAATTTGTTCCTTGTTTTTTGTTTTTTGTTTCCTAAGTGCAATATCACACTCACTGGGCCAGGCCAAATTTTCTTTAAAAAAGTTAAGTGGCGAGCACTTAGTTTGATATTGAATTTTCTTAAATCTGCAATTGAAGAAATAAGAATAATAAAGGGCTTATCTTTCTCTCTTTTCCGAACCTTATAAATTCTTAGGACGGCTTTCTTCGAAAAAGCCGAACCAACAAGACCGTAAAGAGTATCGGTGGGCATTACGCCTATCCCGCCTTTTTTGATGATTTTGACGATTTCTTTTATTTCTTGTGGCATTTTATATACTTCTCCCAGTGACCATTTTGTCACAGGACTCATTTTATTTCTTCAAATAAGGTATATCTCCAGCCAGGTTGCCACTTGAATGGAGTAATGACTGATTGGCTCAACGGCGTGTGATGAATCCACCACTCCAGTCCATAATGTGTCGCTCGATGACCTATAATCATAACTTTCTTTCCGTTGTATTCTTTCGGTAAATCTTTCAGAAAACTCCTCATCCGTTCTACCGCCTGTTCGTAACTCTCACCGCCGGGAAATGGCCTGGCAATGTGCTCTGCCTTCAATGGTTCTACTTCTTCGCTTGGGTGTCTTGTCGAATCGCCATAGTCACACTCACGAAGTCGCTTATCTTTAATTATTGGCATATTCTTCCTTGCAAATGCAATCTCAGCAGTTTTATACGACCTCTGTAGATCAGAGCTAAAAACTGCATCGATATGCTCATCTTTATACCGCTCGCCCAACTCCTTCGCTTGTCTTTTCCCCAATTCGGAAAGTTCAACATCATACCATCCCGAGGATAACTTCGCCTCATTATCGTATGTAGTCCCATGCGCTTCAAATATTATTTCAATCATAAGTTTTTATCCCTACGCCATGTGACACCTTTGTTTCTTAGTCCCTGTCCCGCAGAGATTTTTCTTTCTTTTTCAACCAGAACTTTTTAAAAAGCGGCATTGTAAGCGTCGATAGCATAAATGCGACCGCAGGAACCACCGCGTTAAGCCACGGCCGTGAAATATCAATCGCCCACATATAAACTCCGATTGCAAGATAAGTAAAGAACGTCAGTAAAATCCGCCTTGCCCAGCTCGTTTCCCAAGCTTTATCGGCTTCTACTTTCTCGTTTCTATTTTCTACTTTCTTTATTCTTTGTTCTAAATTCTCCATATCTTTATTTTTTTGACGGTGGCGCGGATGCGGCGGATGCCGGG
>CAYIWX010000046.1:0-5204 GCA_964367305.1 uncultured Candidatus Saccharibacteria bacterium | reverse complement strand
ACCCACGAACTTTATTTGAAAGTTCCAATACGCCCAGGGCGAAAAATGGTGAATAAGCAATCGTCAGAACCAGTCCCATCTTCTCATAGGGATTTCGAAAGGCCTGAAGAAAAGGAATATTTTTGAATAACCAGAGAAATAACCAGCCAAACGGCCTATTGGTACCCAAGACCGCAAAAAGCGATATTAAAAAAATTGATATATAGAAACCGAAGCTTCTCAGTTTTTTAAAAACTCCGAGAGAAAAAACTGAAACCAGAGGGATTAACCAACTCAAAAGCTTAAAGGGAAAACTCAAATAAGTATCCCCATATAATCCTGTTAACAAGAATTTATGGGTAAGCCTGATTACGACCGTAAAAGGGGATTCCTTGCTAATTCCTTTTAGGCTCCCCAGATTGTATTCTATGTTCCCTAATTTGGAAACGTTTGTCCCAAGCGTTTTGAAATAAGGCCAAAACCACCATGAGTTGGCAAGTAACCAGAAAACTGCCAAGAATAAAGCGCTCAATAAAGTCGTCAATATTTCTTTTTTATTCCCCCTGTTTATGTAAATATTAAAAACGACGTAAGTAACAACGGGCATCCATAAAACCAAAACTTGGGTTGGAAAAACAAACGCCGGAGAAAAAACATAGCTCGCCACAACACTCAGAACGAGATAGATCATGTTTTTTCTCTTAATCCCCAAGACGAAAAGGAGTAAGAATAGAGGGACCAGCGCAAAAGCGAAGAATTGGGCATAAATTCCCCGTCCCCAAATTTGTACCGTTGAGAATGGGTTCAAAAGATAAAATGCACTGGATAAGAATGCCACATATTTTACGGTTTCTTTTTCTAACCTATCCCCAAGGGTTTCTTTAATTAAATAAAAAACCGAAAGACACCCCGTAAAGATAAGTACAAAAAAAGTCAGAGCTTGAAGAACAAATGAACTAACACCCAGTCGGAACAGAACCCCGATTGCAGAAAAATAGAAGAGCCTTGGCAAAAGTAAAACCTGGGGGTATCCGCCATAGGACTGACTCCATACATAAGACGCCTGCTCGGAATGACTGAAAAGATTGTAGAAGGGAAGCCCTTCCTCCCCACCTCCAAACATAAGTCCATGACGAAACCAAATAAAACTAATAATTAGGCTTAAAAAAAAGATCCCCGGAAAACCAATCAGCTTCCCTAAATTGAATCGGGTCTTAGTAGACACTTTGGAGAAAGTATATTATAGTTTGGCTGCCTCGACAATTAATATCGATGGAAAGAAAACGTATTTACTTTTTTGTCGGAACAACCGCGGAGCTGATTAAGCTTGCTCCGATAATTCGCGAGTTTAAAAAAAGGAAGATAAAATTCAAGTTTATTACTTCGGGCCAAACCAGGGTTCTTTTCGAAGATTTAAGTGGATATATCGGCAATATAAAGGTCGACATCGCCTTCAAAGAAAAGGGCAAAAAATCGTCAGTTCTTCTTTTTAGCGTATGGGCACTGCGAACTTTTTTTACGGCTTTGATTTCCTTAGGTAAAGAGTTTAAAGGATTAAACAAAGAGAATTCCTACTTTATAATACATGGCGATACGGTCTCTTCGCTTATTGGCGCTTTACTCGCAAAAATATACGGACTTAGATTGGTTCACGTCGAATCGGGATTAAGATCTTTCAATTTTCTGGAGCCATTTCCCGAGGAAATTTGCAGATACTGCATAATTCACATTGCCGATATTCTTTTTGCCCCAACCGAATGGGCACTGGGTAACCTTAAGGGCCTTCCCGGGGAAAAAATATGTACCGGGGAAAACACATTAATAGAAACATGTTGGTGGGCAATAAAAGCTGGGGCACGCTTGGGCGATATAAGCAAATCCAAAAAATATTATATTTTGACCATGCACAGACAAGAACACATTTTGTTTAGAAAAGAATGGACAAAAAATATTTTGAGATATGTAATTAAAAACACAAATAAAAACCTTGAAGGTATACTTGTTGCCCACCACCTGACGGCGAGTTTTCTCCAAAATTTTGACCCACAAAAACAGGCTAATAGCAAAATCACGGTTTTGTCCCGTTTGCCTTATCTGAAATTTATGAAACTGATGAATAACGCCGAGTTTATTGCCACAGACGGATGCACAAACCAAGAAGAGGCATATTATATGGGTTTACCTTTGTTGGCCTTAAGAAATCGCACAGAAAGAATAGAGGGGTTGGGTCAAAACGTAATAATAAGCAAAGACAGCAAAAAAAATATAAAGAATTTTATTCGGAACTACAAAAGATTCAAAAGAAACGCGATAACAATTAAGCAAAAACCTTCAAAAATTATTGTTGATTACCTTTTGAAAAATTAAGCTTCCTGCAGAACTATCTTTATTATTCTTTTAACATCTTTAAGCGCCAAACTTCCATAAAGCGGAAGACATAAAATTTTATGGGAAATTGCCGTGGCGTTTGGTAAATTGTAACTTTTGGATTTCAAATAAGGCAACTCGTGGCATGGTGGGTAGAAATATTTTCTGGCACGAATATCATTGGACAACAAGACCTCATAAACTCTGTCTCTCACGGATTCGCTGGAAAAACAAACGGGAAAATAAGGATAGTTGTATTCGGTCAATTTCTCGGCAAGTTTTTGCAGTTTGAACTTTGAACCATCTTTGAATGCGAAAGAATATTCTTTATAAATCTTTCTTCTTCCGTCAAGCTCTTTTTTTAGACCCGGGATAATACTAAGGCCCATTGCAGCTTCTAACTCGTTCATTTTTGCGTTTATCCCGGGAGTAACCACAACGTCATATGTTTGAATCCCATGGTTTCTCATCAAATCGATTTTTTCGTATATTTTTTTGTCTTTTGCGACAACCGCCCCACCCTCGGCTGTTTGAAAAACCTTTGCAGCATGAAAGCTTAAAATGCTTACGTCTCCCCAATCGAGTATAGATTTATTGTTGTATTCGACTCCGAATGCATGAGCGGCGTCGTAAATCAATTTTAGGTTGTGTTTTTTGGCAATTTTTTCTAACGCTTCAACCTCACACGGATTTCCGAAAACGTGCACAGCTAGTATTGCTGTGGTTTTTTTTGTAATCTTTTTTTCGACCTCAATGGGATCTATATTGAAAGTCTCGGGATTTATATCTGCAAATATCGGAGTCAAACCTTCCCAAAGCAAAGAATTTGTCGTTGCCGGAAATGTAAACGGGGTTGTGATAACTTCGTCCTTCAAACCCAGGGCCTTAAACGCCAGCAGGAGCGCTAAGGTTCCATTGCCCACGACCAACAAATTCTTGGCCCTTAAATGTTTTTCCAGTTTTTTCTCCAACCGAATGCTTAATTCTCCCCTGTTGGTCACCCAACCACTCGCCCAAATTTTCCTGAGAAATTTAAGATATTGGTTTATTGTCGGAAGTCTGGTTTTGGATACTGTTATCATATTAAATTAAGTTAGGCCAATCTTTTCGCGAAATTTTTCTTATCGGTTTTGCAGGAACTCCGTATGCAAGAGTGTTGTCGGGGATATCGTCAACAACTACCGCCCCCCCACCGATGAAAGAATTTTTGCCAATTTTAACATCTTGAATTACGGTAGCACCTATACCCACAAACGTCCCTTCCCCAACCTCTACTCTTCCTCCCAAACTTACACCTGGAGACAAAGTTACAAAGTCCCCCAAGACCACATCGTGGCTTACGGTTGAACCAATATTGATAAGGGCATGTTTCCCTATTTTAATGTCGCATGTCAAAACCACTCCCGCACAAACTGTCGCACCCTCGCCAATTTCCACATTTCTTCCTTTCAAAACAGATTTGTGTACCAGAGTATCATAAACAAAATCGTATTTTCTTAACTTATTCAACCACTCCATCCTTTTGAAAGGATTTCCAACAGCATTGATTAGGCGGGTTTTCTTTGCAAGTTTTCCTAGTAATTCGACTCCAAAAATTTTTTTATCGACCAACTTTTTTTGAATGACATTTTCGGAAACTATAAATCCCTTTACTTGCTTTGACAAACCGTTATCTATGTATATCTGATAGGTTTCTCTGGCCTGATTGCCTGCCCCCAGAATGTAGTAATCTTTTTTCATTGTTTTCTAAGGCCTTATTATATCTTCGGGGAAAGAAAGATGTAAATACAAAAACAAAACAAAGAAAAGTTTACTTAAATTGAACGGGCCCCAAAATTCTTTTTCTTTGTAAACCTATAAAATAGACAACAAACGAGGCGGTCTTAATTAACAAAAAAACCAAGAATAAATCGATATTTTTTAATGCCTTTTTCCAGTTTCCCTTCTCCATAACTATTCCAAACAAACGATAGCGTGGGCCGTATTGTTTCTCTACAACTTCATGAAAAAGCATCGGGTTTTTCTTTTTCCATTTTGTCCGGTATATTTCGCCACCTTCGATATAGTTCGTTTTTTTGGTAATGTACTGCCATAAAGTTAAATTTTCCTCGTGGTGATATACATGTTCGTTTAAATATCCAAATTCCGCTCCGATATCTTTTAACTGTAAATTCAAATCCCAATCTGCTGGCCCGGATGAGAGACTTGGATCGTATTGATTCTCTGTTTTCCAAAAAGATTCCTTTTTAATAATTCTTGCAGCGGCAACAACAGAATTTTTATAAAAATCATCCTCGAAGTTTCGTACTTTTGTTAAAAACTTGTTTTGGGCAACAATTCTATAAGGAACATACCAGGCGTCAATGGTGTCTTTTTTTGAAATCTTTTTTGCAAAGTTTTTTATCAGATTAGTGCTCAACTCAACATCGGAATCTACAAAAAAAAGGTAATTTCCCTTGGCAATTTTGGCCCCAAGATTGCGTTGTTCACAAACTCGGGGTGGGCTACCTTTAACCTTTAATATTCTGGCCCCGTATTTTTCTGCTATTTTAAGAGTTCCGTCGGTACTGAGATTGTCCGCAACAACCACTTCGTAAAAAGCTTTTGGACAATTTTGTTTTTTTATACTGTTTAGAGTTATGCCCAAAGATCTTGCGGAATTGCGTGTCGGGATAACAATTGTAAGAAACGGCTGATTCATAACTTTGAAAAAGTTTCTATTATTGAGGAAGCGTTTTTCTCGCCGTAACGCCTCTGTGCGAAACTTCTGCATTTTCTCGAGAGTCTTAAAAGTACACCCCTATTATTATAGAAATATTCAACAGCCTTTTTTATTCTATTTGGAGAAATCTCTATAA
>CAYIWX010000045.1:3786-5231 GCA_964367305.1 uncultured Candidatus Saccharibacteria bacterium | reverse complement strand
CAAGAAAGAGCCATATTAAAAGTCGCGGATAATTCAGGGGCTAAAACAGTCCGGGTTTTTAGGATTTTGGGCGGCTCAAAGCGCCGGTATGCCAATGTCGGCGATATTGTTGTGGCTTCCGTTCAGGTGGCCGAACCAAGAAAAACGGTGAAGAAAAAAGATATTGTAAGGGCTCTTATCGTAAGAACGCGAAATATTTTAAGAAGAAAAGACGGTTCTTATGTCCGCTTTGATGATAACGCCGTCGTTTTAGTGGACAAAAAAGAACCAAGAGCGACGAGAATTTTCGGGCCGATTCCCCGCGAGATCAAAGAAAAAGGTTATGATACCATAGCATCGCTCGCTGAAGAGCTCGTATAACAACACCAATACCACGAATATGATCACGAATACCACGAATTTATTAGTGAAATTTAGTGTATACATTAGCGAAAATTAGAGATTTATGAAAATAAAAAAAGGCGACAACGTAAAAATAATGATCGGCAAAGATCGCGGTAAAATCGGCAAGGTTATTAAAGTTAACCCAAAAAACGATAAGGTTACGGTGGAGTCTCTGAACCTCTACAAAAAGAATGTGCGGCCGAAGCGACAAGGTGAGAAAGGTGAAATCGTATCAGTGCCGAGGCCATTACCCGCTTCGCGGGCGATGCTCGTATGTTCTTCCTGCAATAAGCCAGTGAGGGTCGGTTTCCGGCTCGAAAAAGAGAAAAAGGTTCGCTATTGCAAAAAATGCAAAGCGATAACTTAATTCAATGAATAAAATTAAGATAGAAAAAATAGTGGTAAATGTCGGAATCGGAAGACTTGGCCAGCAAGCCAATTTTAAGGATAAGATCGTTCCTGAAATAACCAAAGAATTGGCTATGATTACTGGCCAGAGGGCCTCTCTAAGGGGGACCAAGAAATCCATAGCCGGTTTTAAAACCCGCTTGGGCGACATTGTGGGAATGAAAGTCACCCTTCGGAAGAAAAGGATGCTTGATTTTCTGTCTCGGCTTATAAATATTGCCATTCCCCGTGTTAAAGATTTCAGGGGGATAGACTTAAAGAACATCGACCAAAATGGCAATTTAAATATCGGTTTTAAAGAACAATATATTTTTCCGGAAATTAAGGCCGAAGAATCAAAAGTACATTTTGGTTTGCAGGTTACGATCGTTCCTTCTTCAAGAAACAAGGGAAAAATAGTTGATTTTTATAGGTCGCTCGGTATACCATTGAGAAAATCTCAAGCACCAAGTACCAAATGACAAATAATGGCTAAAAAATCCGTTATCGCTCGGGCTCGAAAAAAACCGAAATTCAGTACTCGGATCGTAAGGCGTTGTTTTCGTTGCGGCCGAAGAAGGAGTTATATGAGAGATTTCAACACGTGTCGGATCTGTTTTAGAGAATTGGCAAGCCTGGGCGAGATTCCGGGAGTTAAAAAAGCAAGCTGGTAA
>CAYIWX010000045.1:0-3686 GCA_964367305.1 uncultured Candidatus Saccharibacteria bacterium | reverse complement strand
ATAAAAATTAAAAACGCCGGTGCGGCAAAACACGAATTTTTGAAAGTCAGATACAACAAAGCTGACAATGCTGTCTTGGAATTATTGAAAAAGAAAGGATTTATTAAGAAATTCGAAGTGAAAGGCAGAATGCCAAAAAGAATCATTGAAATTGAGCTTGACCCAAATCGTTCTTTGGGCGGCTTAAAATTTTTAAGTAAACCTTCGCGCAGGCTCTACAGCGGCTATAAAAAAGTCAAAAGGGTTAAGAGCGGCTACGGTATGGCGGTTCTCTCAACCCCCAAAGGAATTTTGAGTGATAAGGAAGCAAGAAAAGAAAAAGTCGGCGGTGAGTTGCTTTTTGAAATCTGGTAAAAATTTATGTCCAAAATAGGAAAACAACCAGTAAAAATACCTGAAGGGGTCAGAGCGGAAATCCAGGAAAACAAAATTGTCTTGAGGAAAGACGACAGAGAAGCGTTTATCCCGGTTTTGAGGGGGGTCAAAGCCATTCTTGAGGAAGGCGAATTAAGATTTTCTCTAGAAAGCAAGTCAAAGCAGTCGAGGAGCAATTGGGGAACCGTGCGTTCCTTGACCAATAACGCCGCGATCGGTCTTACCAAAGGTTTTGAAAAAAATCTTATTCTTGAAGGAGTAGGGTATCGTATTACAAAAGAAGGGAACAACCTTAGTTTGAATCTTGGTTTTTCGCACCAGCTTAAATTTGAAGCGCCACCGGGAATAACTTTCGAAGTGGAGAAAAATTCAATTCTCAAAATCAAAGGCATTGATAAATTTCTTGTGGGACAGGTAGCCGCTCAAATTCGTTCCTTAAAGAAACCCGAACCTTACAAGGGCAAGGGCTTCCGGTATTCCGGTGAAGTTATTCGTCGTAAAGCCGGCAAAAAAGCCGTTGCAACCATGGGCGGAGGAGCTTAAGGGCTTGGCCCAAGAGTCCGAGCCCGAAAGGCGAAGGACGATTGGCTGCCAAACCTTATCCCCCACATAAATTTATGAAAATACAAATTAATTATAAAATGAACAATTCTAGAATATACAATTCCAAAGAGAACTGTCGTCTCTTTAAATTTATGTGGGGGATGCTCCATGTTGTGGCTAAATTTTATTCGCCACGAAAATCGAGCTCTAAAATTTAGACAACATGCGCAGAAAAAACTTGAATTTAATGAGGTTGAGAAGAGCAAAAAGAACCCGTTCAAAAATTTACGGAACGGCTTTGAAACCAAGATTATCGGTTTTCAGAAGCCATCGGTATATTTACGGACAATTGATAGATGATAGTGAAGGCAAAACCCTTGTTTCGGCTCACTCCCGCGAGATCAAGGGTGGGGGAACAAAATCAGAGCTCGCTAAAAAAATCGGGAAGCTTTTAGCCGAAAAAGCGAGTAAGCTGAATATTAAATCGGTTGTTTTTGATAGAGGCGGTTATCGTTATCATGGTCGGATAAAAGCTTTAGCCGAAGCTGCGCGAGAAGGCGGCCTCAAATTCTAAATTATAAAATGTTCAAAGATAAAATTGGCAGAATTCCAAGGGTTAAAAGTGAATTCAAGGACAAGGTTCTTGAGGTAAGAAGAGTAACCCGCGTTATGGCTGGCGGAAAACGTTTCAGTTTCCGGGCAACAGTTGTTGTGGGTGATGAAAAAAACAGGGTTGGTGTTGGCATTGCAAAGGGACTGGACGTGCAAAGCGCCGTCGCAAAAGCTAAAAGATACGCAGAGAAAAACCTTATTACCGTTCCAATTAAGGACGGAAGGACGATTCCATATGATATTGAAGCAAAATACAGTGCCGCGCGGATAAGGCTCAAACCCGCAAGAATGCACCATGGTCTCATTGCCGGCGGATCATCTCGGGCAGTTCTTGAGCTTGCGGGCGTGAAGGATATCTCTGCGAAAATCTTAGGGAGAACCACGAACAAATTGACGAACGCAATGGCGACAATCGCAGCTTTAAAAAAGCTGCAAATTCCAAATTCCAAAAAACAAATTACAGACAAAAACAATGCAGTTACACCAACTAAAACTGAATAGAAAAAGAAAAGACTCCAAGCGGATAGGCCGAGGCGGTAAACGCGGTACTTATTCCGGAAAAGGCCAAAAAGGGCAGAAAGCAAGAGCTGGGCATAAAATAAGGCCTGCTTACAGAGATTTACTTCAAAGACTCCCGAAATTACGGGGTATTAAAAATAAACCTCTGAAATCTAAAACTGTGGTTTTTAACGTTGGTGATCTCTTTAAGCTTCTTGGGGGCAATTTGATAAATAAGAAATTAATCCTTGAAAAAGGGCTTATTAAAAATTTCCGTGTTAATGTTAAGATTCTGGGGGAAGGAGAATTAAAAGAACCTGTTACTATTGAAGGAATAGCGGTCTCGAAAAGTGCCCGGGAAAAAATAGAAAAAGCTGGCGGGGCGGTTAAATAAAAATGCTGAGTCAAGTTTTAAAAGTTTTTAAAATTACGGATCTTAGAAATAAGATTCTCACGGTTTTATTCCTTCTTTTGATTTTTAGAATTTTCTCCGCTATCCCAATTCCCGGCATAGATGCGCAAAAATTAAACGAGTTCTTTTCTTCAAACCAGCTTTTCGGATTCTTGAATATTTTCTCCGGCGGCGGCCTTTCGAACCTGTCTTTAATGATGTTGGGAGTTGGCCCCTATATTACCGCAACGATTATCATGCAACTTTTGACCATCATCTTTCCGGAACTGAAAAAAGCTTACTACGAAGAAGGTGCCGAGGGTAGGGCGAAATTCAACAGGATATCGCGTTTTATCACCGTACCTTTGGCGGGGCTTCAGGCTTACGGATTTTTAAATCTTTTGATGTCCCAGGGTGTCTTGGGCCGGTTACCCATAGATCAACTTCTAAGCAATGTTGCGGTTATCACCGCCGGGAGCGTTCTTTTAATGTGGATCGGGGAATTGATCTCTGAATATAAGATCGGAAACGGCGTATCGCTTATCATTTTTGCCGGTATCGTAAGCGGCCTGCCGCAGATCGTGAGCCAAAGCTTCGCAACTTACACGCCTCAAGTTTTGCCGACCTATCTCGCTTTTGTGATTTTAAGCGTCATTGTTATTGCCGGAGTAATATTCATAAGCGAAGGCGAGAGGAAAATTCCGATCTCTTACGCAAAGCAAGTGCGGGGCAACAAACTTTATGGCGGAGTTTCAACTTATTTACCGCTTCGGGTAAACCAGGCCGGAGTCATCCCGATTATTTTCGCGATTTCTTTGCTTCTCTTCCCGCAATTCCTAGCTCAAGCCATGGCAATCGTATCACCTACGCTTTCCATCAAGTTAAATGAGATCGTGAACGGATTTTTAAGTAATCTTGTAATTTACAGCTTGATCTATTTCGTCTTGGTTGTGGTTTTCACTTATTTTTATACCGCAATCACCTTTAATCCTGAAGAAATTTCAAAAAACCTTCAGAAAAGCGGAGGGTTTATTCCGGGGATAAGGCCAGGGCCCGCTACTGCCCACATTATTAGCCAGGTGGTTCACCGAACGACTCTCTTCGGCGCTTTATTCCTGGGGACTGTAGCGGTTCTTCCGAATGTCACTCAACTTGTAACTGGCATCCAAATTTTAACTATCGGTGGTACAGCTCTTTTGATCGTAGTTTCAGTTGCCTTGGAAACGATGAAACAGATTGAGTCACAACTTACGGTTCGTGAATACGA
>CAYIWX010000044.1:0-5240 GCA_964367305.1 uncultured Candidatus Saccharibacteria bacterium | reverse complement strand
TTAGCTTACCTCACACAAAGTATGCTGTGGCTTGTTATTACATAATAATGCCCTCAGAGGCGAGCACTAATCTTGCGAGATTTGACGGGATAAGGTATGCACGAGGAATTTCCAATTTCCAATTTCCAATTTCCAAACTCCGCGATATTTATTTTAAAGACAGAGGGTTGGGATTTGGCGATGAGTCAAGACGAAGAATTCTCTTGGGAACCTTTGTGCTCTCTTCCGGTTACTACGATGCTTATTATTCGCAGGCCCAAAAGGTGAGAAGTTTAATAAAAAAAGATTTTGATGAAGCGTTTAAAGAAGTTGATGTGATCTTTGCGCCGACAACTCCCACAACCGCCTTTAAAATTGGTGAGAAGACATCAGATCCGCTCTCAATGTACCTCTCAGACATTTTTACTATTCCGGTGAATCTCGCCGGCCTTCCCGCGGTTTCTATCCCGGTAAAAAAATATTCAATCACCGACAAAGTTTTGCCTGTCGGGTTCCAATTGATCGGGCGTCACTTCCACGAAGCCGATATTTTAGGAATCGGCCAGTATTACGAGAGAATCTAGCGTTCCCGAATTAATTCTTCGGCTCGTTTTATATCTTCTGGTGTTGCGATCGGAAACCAAAAATTGGCTTTTACAACGTGTATTTTGTGGTCTTCGGCCATTTTGCCGATTGACCAAGAAAGGTAATATTCTCCAGAAGAGCTTTTTGGCGGCTCATATTTTAGGACGTTTTTATTCAAAACGTAGCCGGTTGTAAGAGCGAGGTTGGTTTTCGGGCGTTCTGGCTTTTCTTCGATGGCTTTTACGTGGCCTTCTGGGTGCACTTCAATTACGCCAAAACGCCGCGGATCAGGCACCTCTTTCGCGATGACTGCCAAATCATGCTTCAAAACCGTTTCGATCGCTTCTTTTTCAAGGATGTCATCCGGGAAAAACAAACCAAAACGTTCGTTATCTTCGATGAGCGGTTCGCACAACTTAAGGGCTTGGTAGGTACCGAGCCGTTCTTTTTGCCAGACATATTTTACTCTCCGGCCGAGGAATCTCTCTCCGCAAGTCCGAACTATTTGGTCACCCAAATAACCCACAACAAGAATTACTTCGTTTATATTTTCTGGCAAATTGCCGATGAGACGATGAAGCAATGGCTTTCCGCCCACTTCAATCAGGGGTTTCGGTTTTTCTAAAGTTAGTGGCCGCATACGAACTCCTTCGCCTGCGGCTAAAATTATTGCTTTCATGTGTGGCACAGCCGACGGGATTTTTTCTCCCCCAGCTGACTTACGTCGGCTTCCTCCGAAACCTGCCGCATTCGCTTCGTCCTGCCTCGCAGGCGCGGCTGTCGGCTTCAAATCCCGTTTTAGGATTTTTGCGGGCCGGACGGGATTTGAACCCGCGATCTGATCCGTGACAGGGATCCGAGGACTCCAGGCTCCTCTGCCGGCCCATTTAACGGTTAAAGAATTTTTTAAAAACCTTCTTTTTTCTTGATAAGTATAAGTTGTTTCTTGTGTCTTTGTAAAGAAGATTGTACAAACTCAAACTATCATTTATTGAGAAGTTCAACCTGAATCCTTTTTGGTAATAGAGGGTACCACCCCTGACCGTGCCTCTCCTTAAGAGTTCGCGGTGAATGTTTTGTAGGAATGTTTTTGTTCCACAGGTAAAGCCGGAAAAAATTATTTTAGTTTTATAATTACGTCCGGTTTTCTTGTAGCTACCAGTAGTTACGTGGCCGTCACCATCAAAATAGCCACGCAAAAAATCCGGGAAATACTTATTTGGTATTTGTGGGTAGGCCAGTCTTTTGCTTTTTTTGGGCACAAATCCAAAGTTGTTCAGAGATTGGAACATCGTCTTGCTACCAATTTGCAGTCGGTAAGTGTCTCTCCAGTTGTGATTTCTGTTTGTTCTTTCACTAATTTTATGGTCGGAATTGAGTGTGTGTTTGATCTTTTCCAAGATTACCCGATCACAAGAAGTAAATTCGACGTAATAATTTTTTCGTTTCCCCATTGTTAGATTTCCATCCGCAGCAAAGAAACCCAGTATGTAAGCCATCTCTGGATTCCACTTCTTGAAAAAGTCGTGATTTACACGCCGGTACATCGGCATGCTTTCATTATACGCTATGACAGGATGTTGTGTTAACCGGGCTACACCACGGCTGCTTGCAAATCACTTTATCAAGGTTTCTCTAAAATGACAATAATTTTGTGTTAAATTCCTTTGTGGGCGTTGAGGGAATCGAACCCCCGATCTACCGCGTGTAAAGCGGTCGCTCTACCACTAAGCTAAACGCCCATCTTTATTAATAATCTATCTAAAAAACACTTCAGATGCAAAGTGTGTTATAATGAACCTATAAACTGTTCTTGGTATAAGAGGTTTTCTGTAAATTATGGCTCGTCTTAAAGACAAACAATTAGCCCTTGAGTTGAGAAAACAAGGAAAGAGCTATAGTCAAATAAAATCCATTATTAGCGTCAACAAAAGCACTCTGAGTTATTGGTTGCGAGATTTCCCGCTACCAGAAACACGAATCCGCGAACTCCGAGACTGGAACCAACAACGAATAGAGCATTGCCGACAAACCAGACTAAAAACAAAAGAAAATAGATTGAATAAAGTTTACGCCGAACAAAAGAAAGTTATTTTCCCACTTTCTAAAAGGGATTTGTTAATCGCTGGCCTCTTTCTTTACTGGGGCGAGGGTTCAAAATCAAAATTGCCGGAATTAGAAGTCGCCAATACGGATCCCGCGGTACCGAAGTTTTTTATTTATTGGGTCACAAACTTCCTAAAATTAGAAAAGTCGAAGATAAAAGTCCATCTTCATCTTTATAATGACATGGATGTTGCAAAGGAAATAAAATTCTGGTCCTCTATGCTCGATATTTCGAAAACGCAATTCATGAAACCGTATATTAAGAAAAATTCTTCCGCGTTAATAAATCGTGGATCTTTTGGACATGGTACTTGTACCATTCGAATCGGAAATGCAAGAACTGGCGAAAAAGTTCAAATGGGATTAAAATCAATTCGAGATCGATTCGGCCCGTAGCTCAACGGTGGAGCAGGCGTCTTATACACGCAAGGTTTGTAGGTTCGAATCCTACCGGGCCGACAAAAATTGTTTTTAAGAGATTGCTACCGGCTTTAGTTTAAAGCTTCTGATGATTTTGTAAAATTCTTCTTGTTCGAGGGTTTCTTTTTCCATAAGATTCTTCGCTATCGCTTGTAAGACCGATTTGTGGGTAGAAACGATCTTTTTCGCGACATCATATGCCTTTTTCACAAAGCCGTTAACCTCCTCGTCAATAATATTTCCAATGTTTTCTGAATAGTCTTTTTCGGTTGAAATTTCTCGGCCTAAAAATATTAATTCTTGTGTTTTCCCGAAGGTTCGAGGACCGAGTTTATCGCTCATACCATATTGAGTAACCAACCGATGAGCCATTTCGGTCGCTTCACGGATGTCGTTTGAAGAACCGGTTGAAACGTCCTTAAAGGTTAAAAGCTCTGCCGCATAGCCGCCGAAGGCAACCGCAAGATCGCCCAAAAATTGCCTTTTTGTTTTTAACCGGCGCTCTTCGGTCGGAAGTTTAAGGGTATAGCCCCCGGCCATTCCGCGGCTTACAATCGAAACTTTGTGAACCGGATCGGCGTCTTTCAAGGCCGCCGCAACAAGAGCGTGGCCAGCTTCGTGATAAGCCGTGATCTCTTTTTCTTTGGGGGATATCACCCGGCTTTTTCTTGCCGGCCCCAAAATTACTTTTTCGATAGAGTTTAAAAAATCATCCTGAATAACTACCTTGCGACTGTGGCGCGCGGCCAAAATCGCGGCTTCGTTTACAAGATTCGCGATATCGGCGCCTGAAAACCCCGGAGTTCGGACCGCTGTCACTTTTAAATCAACTTGTTTTTCGAGGGGTTTTCCTTTCACGTGAATTTTTAAAATCTCCTCCCGGTCACGGATATCGGGCATGTCCAAAATCACCCTTCGATCAAATCGGCCTGGCCGCAGTAACGCAGAGTCCAAAATGTCAGGACGATTTGTCGCCGCCATTACGATCACATTCGAATCCCGTTCAAAACCGTCCATTTCAACCAAGATTTGATTCAGGGTTTGTTCTCGCTCATCATGACCTCCGCCCAAGCCCGCACCCCGCTCGCGGCCAACTGCGTCAATTTCATCAATGAATATAATTGACGGGGCAGATTTTTTAGCAATACCGAAGAGGTCCCGTACCCTACTAGCTCCAACTCCTACAAACATTTCGACAAACTCGGAGGCCGAGATGTGAAAAAAAGGGACATTGCTTTCTCCCGCGGTTGCCCTTGCAAGTAATGTTTTTCCTGTTCCGGGTGGACCCATTAAAAGCACACCGCGAGGAATTCGCGCTCCAATCTCCAAAAATTTCTTCGGGTGCTTCAAAAAATCGACAACCTCCTCTAGTTCTTCTTTAGATTCTTTTAAGCCCGCCACGTCCTTAAAAGTAACTTTATCTTTTGAAGGACGAAAGAGTCGTAAGTTAACTTTCCCAAAAGAAAAGGCCTGGTTTACGCCCGTTTTTGCCTGCCTAAAAATCCACCAAAAGATCAAGATCATTATGATGACCGGAAGAATTGAGGGGATTAAAATTCCAAGCCAATATCTCGCTCCGCTTGGCTCTCCGATTTTAATATCCACTTTTTGAAAAGCGGATTCTAGGACGCCGTAGTTTTTCAGAGTTTCCGTGAGTCCGGCCTCAACCTCTTTTCTCGAAATGGCTTTTGTGTCGTCTGCAAATAAAATTTGGAGTTCATTTCCGGAAACAATAATGTTTTTCACCTCGCCCCCGTTAATCTTCTGAACTAATTCGCCAACGCTTAAAACCGGCGGACGAGATGTGCCAAAATCGAAAAGGAAAGAAAAAACAAAAGTAAAAAAAATAAGCGCCGCGATCGCCCAAAACAAATTTTTGCTTAAACCTTTCATAAAACTTTATTTATAGTATAGAAATTTTTTGAAATATTGCAAGAAAAAAGTCAAAGGGCCGTGTCAATACTGACCACGGCCCTTAATTACTGCTTCGAGGATTACTCCCCGCCCTTCGCCGACCTCTTGCTCCGGCGGCCGCCCTTCTCGCGGTGGCTCCGGCCCTCGCTTCGCGCGGAGGCTTCGGCTTCGGCTGCCTGCATGGCCTCTGCCATCGTCGTCGGAGACTGGGTTGTCTCCTCGACCTCTTCCTCGTC
>CAYIWX010000043.1:0-5333 GCA_964367305.1 uncultured Candidatus Saccharibacteria bacterium | reverse complement strand
TTAATCAAAATGCAAGGAATTGCACTAGCTTTGCAATCCTTGTTATGTGGGGGATGAACCAAAGCTTTGATTTAAAATCAATTTCAATAAGGGTCGCAAGTCCCGAAGAAATATTGTCTTGGTCTCACGGAGAGGTTATAAAACCGGAAACTCTAAATTACCGGACCCAGCGGCCGGAAAAAGACGGTCTTTTTTCCGAGCGGATTTTTGGGCCGACCAAGGATTATGAATGTTATTGCGGAAAGTACAAAAAAATCCGCTATAAAGGAATTGTCTGTGAAAAATGTGGCGTCGAAGTTACTCGAGCGGCTGTGAGGCGTGAACGAATGGGTCATATATCGCTTGCGACTCCGATTGCCCATATCTGGTTTCTAAAAACAGTTCCTTCGAAAATTGGGTTGATTTTGGATATTTCCGTTTCAAAACTGGAAAAGGTAATTTATTATGCCGCCTACATCGTGACTTCAGTCAATGAAGAGGCGAGAACAAGGGTCTTAAAAAGAATTAAACAGGAATTTAAGGTAGAAAAAGTCAAGGAAAAAGAAAAAAAAGCGAAAAAGGTTTTAGAAGAAACCGAACTTCACGCTGAAGAAATTGTTGGCTTGCTTCGTCCGGGGCTTATCTTAAGTGAACAGGAATATTATTCGCTCGCCGAGAATTTTGGCGACGTTTTTGAAGCCGATCGGGGGGCCGAGGCGATAAGGAAAATTTTAGAATTGCTTGATTTTTCAGACCTTACTAAATCTTTAAAAAAAGAGCTAGAAGAAGTGAAGGATCCGATGAGAGAAAAGCGGCTTTTGTACCGATTACGGTTAGTCAGATCTCTAGCGAAAGCAAATATTCGCCCAGAGTGGCTGATTTTGACTCAATTGCCCGTCCTTCCGCCGGAGCTCCGACCGATGGTAGCACTCGACGGCGGAAGGTATGCTACCGCCGACTTGAATGATCTTTATCGGCGGGTTATTAATCGGAACAACCGTTTGAAAAAATTAATCGAGCTTCATTCTCCAGAGGTTATCATTGTAAATGAGAAGAGAATGCTTCAAGAGGCAGTCGACGCTTTAATTGATAATTCCGCACGTCTCGGAAGTCAAATGCTCTCTACGAGGAGAAGGCCGCTTCGTTCACTTGCCGATATGTTAAAGGGCAAACAGGGTCGTTTTCGTCAAAATCTTTTGGGTAAAAGAGTCGATTACTCGGGTCGATCGGTGATTGTTGTTGGCCCCGAACTTAAGATCAACGAATGCGGTTTGCCGAAAAAAATGGCCCTTGAGCTTTTCCGGCCATTTGTTATTAACCAAATTATTGAGCGAAACTTAGCATACAACATCAAACAAGCCAACCGCTTAATTGAACAAGGTTCGCCCGAAATCTGGGCAATTCTTGAAGAAGTGATTGAACACCGCAAGGTCCTTTTAAACCGTGCGCCGACCCTACATCGCCTAGGCATTCAGGCATTTAAACCGGTTCTTATTGAAGATTTAGCAATCAGAATTCCGCCCTTGGTTTGTGCAGCCTTTAACGCTGACTTTGATGGTGACCAGATGGCGGTTCATCTTCCCTTGACACTTGAGGCGCAATACGAAGCCCATAATCTTATGGATGCAGGAAAAAATCTTCTGAAACCGGCAAATGGCGACCCGATTGTCTCTCCTACTCAAGATATGGTTCTCGGCTGTTACTTTTTGACAAAAATGAAGATTGGAGCGAAAGGTGAGGGTAAGATTTTTTCAGATTTTAGAGAAGCGACTCTAGCTTACGAGGAAGGACATCTCGATATCCATGCCAAAATCAAACTTTTTATAAATAAAAAATTAGAAGAGACATCTTATGGGCGGATTGTTTTTAATCAGATTTTTCCGCCGGATTTTGGTTTTGTGAATGACCACTTAAACAAAAAAGCGCTTTCCCGAATAGTAACTAAAATTATTGATTTATACGGCATTGAAGAAACTCATAATTATCTTGATCGGATTAAGAATTTAGGTTATTCCTACGCGACCCTTTCTTCAATTACCTGGGGCATGAACGACACGATTATACCGAAAGAAAAAAAAGAAATTGTTCTCGAAGGTGAAAAAGAAGTCGAGTTGATAGAATCACAATTTAACGAAGGACTTCTTACGAATGAAGAGAGAAAACAAAGGGTCATTGATGTCTGGACGGCTATTCGTGAAAAAATCGCCATCTTGGTTCCAAAAAATCTTGACGTAAAAAATCCGGTTCATTCGATTATTGATTCTGGCGCTCGCGGCAGTTGGGGCCAGACTAACCAAATGATGGGTATGAGAGGTTTGGTTGATAACCCTAAAGGAGAAACAATTGAATTGCCGATCAAATCTTCTTATAAAGAGGGTTTAAATATTCTTGAATATTTTATTGCAACCCATGGAGCAAGAAAAGGAACGACAGACACCGCTTTGAAAACCGCTTCCGCCGGATATCTCACTCGCCGTTTGGTTGATGTATCACAGGACTTAATTATCCGGGAAGAAGATTGTAAAACTACCGAAGGGTTGGATGTTTTGAGAAGCGAGAGCGGAGAATTGGCTGGTTACGGATACACCTTTGCTGCAAGGATTTATTCGAGAACCGCCCTCGAAGACATAAAGGTAGGCAAGAGGATCGTAGTTCGGGGAGGGGAAGTCATCGGTCGAGAGGCGGCTAAAACAATAGAAAATTCTAATCTGGAATTGGTGAAAATCCGAACGCCCATTAGGTGCAAAACCTCTTATGGGGTTTGTGCGGCTTGTTATGGCTGGGACTTGAGTAAAAACGAAAAGGTAGCTTTGGGAGAGGTGGTAGGGATCGTTGCCGCTCAATCTATCGGTGAGCCGGGAACACAGCTTACGATGAGAACTTTCCATGTTGGTGGGGTTGCGGGAGTGGACATTACCCATGGTTTGCCTCGTGTTGAGGAGATTTTTGAGGCGAGACCCCCGAAAGGCAAGGCCTTTCTTGCTAAAAGCGATGGGGTGGTTTCATCGATTGAGAATCGTGGTGCTCTAAAGATTATAAAAATTAAAGGATCTGAACCCGAAAATAAAAAGAAAAAAACCAAAAAATCATCGGTTGAAGAATATCTTGTGCCGATGGGTATCAATATTCTGGTGAAAGAAGGGGAAAAAGTTTCCCCAGGACATCCCCTTACGGAAGGTCCTTTTGACCTTCGTGAAATCTATGATTACAAAGGGAGAGATGCGGTTGAAAAATATGTTATAGATGAGGTGCAAAAAATTTATGTTCGGGAAGGCGCCTTCATTAACAACAAACATATCGAAATTATTGTAAGGCAAATGTTTTCTCGGGTTACGATTAGTGATGCCGGAGACACCGAATTTATGGTCGGAGAAGTTGTCGAGAAATCAAAGTTTGTGGAAGCAAACCGGGAAATAAAAAGATTAAAAAAGACGGGTGCGAAAGCGATAGAGCGTGTCTTGGGCATTACTCGGGTGGCTTTGAGTACTGAAAGTTTTCTTTCGGCTGCATCATTTCAAGAGACAAGCCGAGTTTTGGTTAATGCCGCGATTGAAGGCAAGGTTGATAAATTACGCGGATTAAAAGAGAACGTTATCATCGGAAAACTCATCCCCGTTATGATGAATAAAATTCCCGAAGACGAATTGCGTAAATTGAAAGAAAAATTGGCGCCAAAACCGATTCCGATAAATTCAGAAGAAATCACTTCGCCGGAAAATATAGTCGTTGACGTTCCGCAATAACCTTGTTAGTCTTCTCTTGAAATGGATTTAAACAAAGAAGAGCTCTCCGCTTATGAAATTTATTTTTTATTAGTGGGAGAAGACACTTCGAAGATTAAAGATATTCTTCTTAGAAACGGTGCTAAGATTTTGAACGAGCGGCCCTTAGAGAAAAGTCGTCTCGCGTACCCTATAAAAAAACAGGTTCTTGCTTACGCTGGGAGTATCACTTTTGAAATAGACCCTACGGTCCTAGAAAAACTTGGAGTAGATTTGAAATTGGAGGCTGAGATTATTCGATTGATTGTTACAAAACTGGATTTAAGAAAGGTGTCTGAAGGGCAGAGAGAACCTCGGGTTGAAACGTTTCAAAGAAGGAGACCAAGTCTTCTAAGAGAGAGGAAAAAACCGGAAAATGTCAGTCTGACAAATGAAGCTCTTGAAAAGAAGATCGAAGAGATACTAAAATAAAATTAAGCAATGAATTTAAACAAAGTTTTCATCATTGGAAGATTGACCCAAGATCCTCAACTCCGGACAACGCCGACGGGTACTTCGGTTGGTAATTTTTCAGTGGCAACGAATAGAGTCTGGACGAATAAAGCCGGCGCAAAACAGGAAGATACCCAGTTCCATAATATTGTTGTTTGGGGTCGCCAGGCAGAGATAGTTAATCAATTTTTGAAAAAAGGAGGTCTTGTAATGATCGAAGGGAGGCTTCAAACAAGAGGCTGGCAAGACGCGAAGGGCCAAAATCATAAAACAACAGAGATTATTTGTGAGCGTGTTCAGCTTGGTCCTCGATCGGCCGGTAGCGGACCCACTCCTTCAAAAAGCCCGGAAGATTTTTCCCAGGATTCTAAAGAGACGATACCAGAAATTAATATTGACGAAGGAGAAATAAAACCGGAGGAGGTGCCATTCTAAATATGAGACAGTGCGTTTTTTGTTCTCAAAACATTAAAGAAATCAGTTATAAAGATATTGGCACCTTGAGGCGTTTTGTTTCGGGGCAGGCGAAAATAATCGACCCGGTTCATACGGGGATTTGTGCTAAACATCAGCGTAAATTATCGACTTCCATAAAACGGGCAAGGATAATGGGACTTCTACCCTTCGTTAGAAGGTAATTTTCAATTTCTAATTTTTAATTTTCAAATAGTGAGCGGGGGCGTTAGTGCTTTTTATGGATTTAATAATTTTTCGGGCGATTCATTCTTTAGCAAACCAGCTTGATATTCTAGACTGGTTTGCTATTTTTTTGGCAAAATATTTGCCTTATATTTTGGTTCTTGTTCTTATTATTTTTATCCTTCGAGAGAAATCTTGGAAAAACAAACTTTTTTTAGTTGCTTTTACGGGACTTGTGGCGGTTCTTTCGCGGGGGCTTTTGACCGAAATAATCCGGTTTATCTATGACCGGCCGCGTCCGTTTGAAATGCTTGGGTTTACGCCGCTTATCCCGAATGGTGATCCGTCATTCCCTTCGGGTCATGCTGCGCTTTTTTTCGCGCTTGCGCTCGCCGTCTTTAAATTTGATAGAGTCTGGGGAAAGTGGTTTTTGGCGGCTGCGTTTTTAGTAAGTTTGGCAAGGATTTTTGTAGGCGTCCATTACCCAAGCGATATTTTGGG
>CAYIWX010000042.1:0-5342 GCA_964367305.1 uncultured Candidatus Saccharibacteria bacterium | reverse complement strand
CTCGCCCATTCCGGAAATAATCGTTTCACCGGTTTCAATATCGCCACTAACTCTAAAAGTGGGGTCTTCATCACCCAAACGATGAAGGGCAATTCCCATTTTCTCCTGATCGGCTTTCGTCTTGGGTTCGATTCGAACCGAAATAACGGGTTCCGGGAAGGTAATGCTCTCAAGAATCAAAGGATGTTCCGGATCAACTAAACTGTCTCCGGTACCGGTGTTTTTTAAACCCACGATCGCACCCAAGTCACCCGCGTAAATTTCTTCGGCTTCTTCCCTGTGGTTTGCATGCATTCTTACAATTCTTCCGATTCTTTCTTGAGAATTTTTTGAAGAATTTAAAATATAACTGCCCTTTTTTAAGGTTCCGGAATAGACTCTAAAGAACGTGAGCGTCCCGACGAAAGGATCGGCCGCGATTTTAAAAGCGAGGGCGGAAAGCGGTTTATCATCTCCCAAATCTCTTGTTTCTTCTTCGTGGGTTTTGGGATTTATTCCTTTAACCGGCGGCAAATCAGCCGGGGAAGGCAGATAATCAACAACCGCATCCAAGACAAGTTGGACGCCTTTATTTTTTTGAGCGGAGCCGCATAAAACCGGGACTAGTGTGTTGGAGATCGTCGCTTTCCGCAAAGCTCTTTTCAGATTTTCCAAGTCAGGCTCATGGCCCTCAAGATACTCGTGCAAAAGTTTTTCATCAGTCTCAACTATTTTTTCTATGATTTGATGTCTTCTTTTTTTAGCTTCCGTGAAAAGATTTTCTGGAATATCTCCTTCAATGACCCGTTCACCTTTTTCTCCTTCAAACTTGTAAGCTTTCATTTTCAAGAGATCAATAATCCCCTCGAAGGCATTCTCGAGGCCAATCGGAATTTGTAACGGAATCGCGTTCGGAGTAAGGCGCTCCAAAATTGACCGTAAACTATTTTCAAAACTTGCGCCGGTTCTGTCTAGTTTGTTGATAAAACAAAGCCGGGGCACTCTAAATTCATCGGCATAGTGCCAGTTCGTTTCCGATTGGGGTTCTACTCCGGCAACACCGTCAAAAACAACTACCGCGCCATCTAATACCCTAAGCGACCGCTTCACTTCAACGGTAAAATCAATGTGGCCCGGCGTATCGATAAGATTAATGCGATGCTCGAAAGATTTGTCCCCACTTTTATAAGTCGGGATCCAAAAACAAGTTGTTGCGGCGGCGGTAATAGTGATCCCCCGCTCCCGCTCTTGTTCCATCCAGTCCATTACGGTGTCGCCCTCATGAACTTCGCCAATTTTATGAGAAACTCCTGTATAAAAAAGAACCCGCTCCGATACGGTGGTCTTTCCTGCATCTATGTGGGCAATGATACCTATGTCACGCACCTTTTCGATAGGATAAGCTCTAGGCATGGATTTTTATTTTTCCAGTCCCGATTTTGTTTCCGCAAGACGGAAATACAAAATCGAGGATCCTCGATTTGCTAACCGCGCTCTGCGCGGAGCAAATCGGGACATCGATATGAGCAATAATTCCAATGTCCCGGACTTTTTCAATTGGGTACTGACGAGGCATATTGGTTTTTATTTAGCGAGGTCGCGCAGCAAAGCTTGCAAAAGCTCGATTCGCTTCGGCCATTCGGTGGGTATCCTGCTTTTTCTTTATGGCGGCGCCTTCGTTTTTCGCGGCGGCAATTAATTCTTCGGCAAGACGATCCGCCATCGCTTTTCCCTTTTTAGAGCGGGCGGCATTAATAATCCAATGAGTTGCCAAGAAAAATTTCCTTTGGGGCCGCACTTCTTGGGGAATTTGATAGTTTGCGCCGCCAATACGCTTTGAAACAACCTCAAGCATCGGCGTCGCATTCTCTAGGGCACGTTCAAAAACTTTTAATGGTTCTTCTTTTGTTGCCTCTTTTATTCTTTTCATTGCGTCATAGAAATTACTTTCGGCAACAGTGCGCTTTCCATCCCCCATCAAATAATTAATAAACCGGCTAATGTCTACACGGTTATAAGTGTAATCCGCTTCGTGCTCTCTTTTTTTGTAAGTTGATCTTCCTCGCATGTTTTGTGAGAATTCAATATAAATTATTCTTTCGTTCTTTTTGCTCCATATTTCGATCTTTGCTGTTTGCGATTTTCCACGCCGGTTGTGTCGAGGATGCCTCTTACAACGTGATAACGCACGCCGGGCAAGTCTTTTACACGGCCCCCGCGGATTATCACAACAGAGTGTTCCTGAAGACTGTGTCCTTCGCCCGGAATATAAGCGGTCACTTCCATTCCGTTTGTAAGCCGGACCCGGCAAACTTTTCGAAGAGCCGAATTGGGCTTTTTTGGGGTAGTCGTAAAAACCTTGAGACAAACACCTCTCTTGAAAGGAGAAGACGACTCAACTGGCCTATTCTTTAAATAGTTGAAATAAAAATCCAAAGCCGGCGCTTTGGATTTAGCGGACAATCTCTTTCTGCCTCTTTTAATCAATTGTCGAATGGTTGGCATAAATAATTAGAGTATAGGGTATAGAGTATAGTTTTTTAGTACCTTTTGTCAATAAAATCACATTTGCTGCTTTTGTGAGGTGGTTTGTGTTTTTCCAAAAATCCATTCTCTAATTCGCGCGAATTAGAGAAGGTAACTCAACTTCCGATGATCAGTCGATAAAGCAGGAAAACAACCGGAATTATAAACTGAAATCCAAAAAATATGAAAATTAAAAGCAGGAACATTCCATACTGGCTCAAAAGATTTATTATTTGGTAAGCACCTTTCGGGAGCAAAGCAAAAAGAACTTTTGATCCATCAAGCGGCGGGAGCGGCACCAAATTAAAGACCATTAGCATGAGATTTATAAGTACGATGATGCTTAAAAGGTTAAGAAAATTAGGAGCGACTAAATCAAGACCCAAAAGAATTCTGTACAAAATCCCCAAGACAACGGCAATCAAAAAATTGCTTAAAGGACCCGCCGCGGCAATTAATCCTCCGTCACGTTCTGGTTTTTTAAGATTCAAAGGATTATAAGGGACGGGTTTCGCCCAACCGAAAATAAAACTGCCGCTCGAAATAAAGAATAGAGAAAGAGGCAAAATAAAAGAACCAAAAACTTCGAGGTGTTTTAAAGGATTTAAAGTCAGTCTCCCCGCATTTCGGGCAGTCGGATCCCCCAAATAATCGGCAACAAAACCGTGCGAAACTTCGTGAATCACTGCCGAAAAAAGAAGAATAATTAACTGAAAAATAACAATTTCCATGTTTCTAATTATAATTGACTTTTCCCCTAAATCCTATATTCTTTATTCTAAATTCTTAAAATTATGCGTGCTTGTGAAATATGCAAAAAATCACATCTTAGGGGTGGAACAAGGAAATTACTCCGCGGACACTATAATCCGACCGCCTGGACCAAAAAAAGAGCGAACCTTCAGTGGACGAAGGCTTTAGTTTCTGGTAAGCGTTCCCTCGTCTGCACCCGCTGTCTTAGAACACTTACAAAGAAAAAGTAGTATCTTTAGATAACGGGCCATCGGATAGTGGCAGTCCGCACCCGTGGGGGTTGAAGCAATGGGGTTGCTTCAACGGGAATTTTAGAAAATTGAAAATTTTAGTCATCACCGTCGGGCCGTAGTATATCGGCAGTACGCATCCATGGGGTGGATGTAGGCCGGGTTCGATTCCCGGCAGCCCGACAGTGGTGATGAAAAATTCCCCGGAGGGTGTAGCGGCAGTTCGATTCTGCCTGGCCCGACAACAAGGGTTCGACCTGTCCCGTCACCAAAAAAGCATTAAAAATTTTTTTTTCGGGCTCGTTTCCTTCCGCTATCGGTAAGAAAAATCTTCCGAATGCGGATACTTTTCGGCGTGATTTCAACCATTTCATCATCGCTTATATAACTTAAAGCATCTTCGAGTGAAAGAGTAAGCGGCACTTCGAGTTGGATTTGAAGTCCTTCGTTTTTTGCCCGAAAGTTGGTGAGCTCTTTTGTCTTACAAACATTTACGACAACGTCGCCAGTTTTCGCGTTTTGCCCTGCGACCATTCCCTCGTAAACCGGAACTCCCGCGCCGATGAACAACTTCCCCCGGCCTTGGGCGATGACAAGGCCAAAATTATTTGAAATGCCGGTTTCGGAGGCGACAATCGAGCCTCGGTTTTCAGCTCGGACCTCGCCTTTATATTCTTCGTGCCCCAGAAAAATGCTGTTCATTATTCCTGTTCCTTTTGTATTTGTGAGGAATGTCCCTCTCGTACCAATAAGTCCCCTCGTCGGCACCACAAAATCCATCCGGCTCGTATTGCCGTCCGAATGCATGTCCTTCATTATCCCCAAGCATTTTCCCATCATCTCGATTACCACGCCCGAATAAATATTCGGAACTTCGATCGAAACAAGTTCCATCGGTTCTAGCTTTTTTGCTTGCCCCGAATCCGTCAAAGGGCCGTCCTTAAAAATAACTTGGGGTTTTGAAACTTCGAGTTCGAATCCTTCCCGCCGCATCTTTTCAATTAAAATTGCGAGATGGAGCTCGCCGCGGCCGGCAACAGTCCAACGATCGGCAGATCCACCGGAGGTAATATTTAAAGCCACATCCGTTTCGAGTTCGTGTTCCAGCCGCTCTTTCAGATTCCTTGAAGTTGTATACTCGCCTTCTTTTCCTTTGAAAGGCGAGGTGTTTACGCCAAAAGTCATTTTGATGGTCGGTTCGTCAATTTGAATGATCGGGAGCGCTTCTGGATTTTTGAGGTCTGCGATTGTTTCGCCGATTGAAATATCTGGAATGCCCGCAAGAGCGACAATGTCCCCCGAATGCGCTTCTGCAACCGGAACGCGGTTTAACCCTTCGAAAAGCATCACGGCGGAGAGCTCGGCGCGTTTTACCTCTCCAGTCCTATTAATGTGAGAAACGGTCATTCCTTTTTTTAGCACTCCAGTATAAAGCCGGCCGATCGCAATTTTACCCAAATAATTATCGTAAGCAAGGTTTACCGTGAGCATCTGAACCGGCTTTGCGTCATCCGAGACAGGCGCGGGAATATATTTTAAAATCGTTTCAAAGATCGGCTCGATATTTTTCATTTCGTCGAGATCGTGGGCGAAGCCGGCCTTCCCCTGAATTGAGGAGGCGTAAATTATGGGAAATTCGATTTGGCTTAGGGAGGCGCCGAGTTCGAAAAAAAGTTCGTAAGCCGCGTTTAAAACCCACGCCGGGCGGGCATTCGGTTTGTCGATTTTATTAATGACGACAATTATTTTATGGCCGGCCTGGATTGCTTTCCGGAGAACGAATTTCGTCTGCGGCATCGGTCCTTCTTTGGCGTCAATCAAAAGCAAGACGCCATCCACCATCCGCATTATCCG
>CAYIWX010000041.1:3707-5342 GCA_964367305.1 uncultured Candidatus Saccharibacteria bacterium | reverse complement strand
GATTTTGGAGAAAAAGTTTCTATAGTAAAACTTGGGGGAGTATCTGTTTTTCAAAAAATCTATTTTGTTTCGAAAGCATTAATTTTAAGTTTTCTTAAAAGACCTGACGTTATTTTTTGTTCCCACATTTCTTTTTCACCGATTGTTTATGTTCTTAGTCGGTTTTTAAGAATCTCGTATATTGTTTTTACCCATGGTATCGAGGTTTGGAACATAAAGAAAGAAATTTATAAAAAAGCTCTTCAAATCGCGCGACTTGTTGTAACAGTTTCTCGCTACACGGCCCTAAAATTGCGCGAACAAATACCCGCCTTGAGTAAAAACACCTTTCTTTTAAAAAATGTAGCAGATGGAGAAAGATTTTCAATCAAAGAAAAACCTAATTATCTGATTAAACGGCACAATTTAACTGGCGCCAAAATTTTTCTCACCGTTACTCATCTTTATCCGACCGAAGAGAGTAAGGGATATTTGCGTGTTATTGATGCCCTGTCCCCGGTACAGAAACTTTTTCCAGAGGCGCGATATGTAATTGTTGGGGCGGGCACCAAAGACTTTGGAGATAATCGGGAGAGAATCAGAATTTATGCGGAAGAACGTGGCCTTTCAAACTCTGTAATTCTTGCGGGGAACATACCCGACGAGGAAATTGGAGACTATTACAATCTTTGCGATCTTTTCATAATGCCCAGTTCTCAAGAGGGCTTCGGGGTGGTTTTTCTTGAAGCGCTTGCTTCTGGCAAGCCCGTTATTGCCGGGAACATCGATGGTTCTCGTGATGCGGTCTTGGGCGGAGAGTTGGGGCTTTTGGTCGACCCCGAAAACAATAATGAAATAGCACAGGCCATAATTCAAGTTTTAACGGGTAAGGCGCCAAAGCGGTTTTATGACAGAGAATATTTAAGAAGGCGAGTTCTTGAAGTTTATGGATATAATAAATTTAAAGGGAGAATTGCCGATCTTCTTAAAAGCTTGAGCTATGGTTTATAGGAAAAAATTTTATAAAAAATACATTTCAACCCACGCTAAAAATCTTTATAGCGGTCAGGGTTTGGAGGATTTTAAAAAGGAATTTGTGGTATGGGAGAGATATTTTGGGCGTTTTTTGCCGAACGATAAAAACGCAAAAATTTTAGATCTTGGCTGTGGAAGTGGAGAATTTGTTTATTGGCTCAAACATTCCGGCTTTCCAAAAACGGAAGGAATTGATACAAGCGAGGAACAAGTAGCGGCGGCAAAAGAATTGGGCGTTTCGGGCATCGTATCTGGAGACGCGCTACCCCTCTTACAAAAAAATAAAAATTCATTCGACTTAATAATCGCCCGAGATTTTCTAGAGCACTTTAATAAGGACGAACTTACAAAACTCATCCCGACTATTTTTGAATCTCTTAAAACCGGCGGCACGTTCATTGTTCAGACGGTAAATGCAGAGGGATTATTCGGCGCAAGATTAAGGTACGCCGATTTTACTCACGAAACCGCTTTTACACAAAATAGTATCAAACAACTTCTTAACGTTTTTGGTTTTTCTTTTATCAATATTCATCCAATGAGGCCGGTCATAAAGGGGCCAGTGTCTTTTGTCCGATATGTTCTTTGGCGGACTTTTGAGTTAATTCAGCATCTTTATTT
>CAYIWX010000041.1:0-3607 GCA_964367305.1 uncultured Candidatus Saccharibacteria bacterium | reverse complement strand
CGTTAGCTCTCGTGTTTGTCGGAGACGGAACTTTGCGAAATGAACTTGAAGAGTACTGCAAAGAACATAATTTAAAAAATGTCCATTTCGTCGGTTTTAAAAACCAAACGGAATTGTCGGATTACTATGCGGTAGCCGATATTTTTGTTTTACCTAGCGGGGCCGGTGAAACTTGGGGGCTCGTGGTAAACGAAGCAATGTGTTTTGGATTACCCGTAGTCGTTTCGAGCGTGGTTGGATGCGGTCCGGATTTAATACACGAAGGGAAAAACGGATACATCTTTCAGGTTGGCGATGTTAGGGCACTGTCCGGATACTTGGCTTTGTTGATCAAAAATAAATCTACAAGAAGAAATTTCGGCGTAGAATCGTTGAAAATTATTCGAAACTATAATTATGAAAAAGATTTAGAAGGGATGTCAGAGGCGTTTAGAAGAATAGGCCTTCTGGGGATATAATACTTGAATGTGCGGCATAAGCGGAGTTTTTTCTCGTGATAACAAGTCAGAATTGCGTTCGGCTATAGAGGCCATGAATGCGTCTCAATCTCTTCGTGGTCCTGATGACGATGGGGTTTTTGTTGACGATGAGGCCGGGGTTGCACTGGGACATCGACGATTATCTATCATTGATCTTTCTGCCTCGGGTCATCAGCCGTTCCGGTATCAAGGACCAAAAAAGGGGGATCGGGCCAACGATTCGTGGCTAACTCTCAATGGCGAAATTTATAATTTTCTGGAATTAAAAAAAGATCTGGTGCGGCGGGGATACTCATTTAGAAGTAAAACAGACACTGAAGTCGTCTCGGCTCTTTACGCGGAGTACGGTCCGGCGTCTTTCTCAAGGTTAAGGGGGATGTTCGCTTTCGCTCTCTTCGATGCAGAAGCGAAAATCCTTTTTCTTGTAAGAGATCGTTATGGCATCAAGCCTCTCTATTATTCTTCGAGTGGTTCCAAACTTGTTTTTGCCTCAACGGTTAAAGCTATTATCGCGAGCGGATTTGTTTCCGAGGAAAAAGATAAAAATGCGCTCATTGGGTTTTTGCTCTTTGGTTCCGTACCTCTCCCCAGAACAACATTTAAAGACGTTCAAGCGGTGCCGGCCGGACACTATCTGGTAGTGGATCGGGTCGGTAATAAAAAAATAGTTCGATACCATGACCCCTTCCTCGCCTTTACTGAAAAAAAAGACGTGTCTTTTGAAGAAGCAAAAAAGAATATCCGTTCACTGCTTGAAGAGTCCGTAAATCTTCATCTCATAAGCGATGCGCCGCTTGGGGTTTTTTTGAGTGGGGGACTCGATTCATCGGTCCTCTCTACCTTAGCCGCTAAGAATCGAGAAAGACCGATAACCACGCTCTCCGTCGATTTTGATGAGGAAGAATTCTCCGAGAATAAATATCAGGAGGTGGTGGCTAAAAAAATAGCAAGCGATCATCGTAGGATAAAAATAAAAGCCGCAGATTTTTCAAACTCTTTTGACGATATTTTCGAAGCAATGGATCAACCCTCGATTGACGGCGTAAATACGTTTTTTATTGCTAAAGCGGCTAAGGAAATTGGCCTCAAGGTGGTTCTCTCTGGCTTGGGAAGCGATGAGATTTTCTGCGGTTATAAATCTTTTAGGAGAATCGGATTACTCGCCCATTTTCAGAATTTGATTGCTTACACCGGATTCCCATCAAAAATTCCTCCATTTTTCGGAGAGCGTCTTTCTAAAATTTCTTACCTAAAAGAAGGACATCCTTTGGGTTTGTACTTGAGTGTCCGTGGTTTATTTTTGCCCGCAGACATCGCTTCTCTTCTCGAGATAACCGAAGGAGAGGTTAGAGCACACATCAAGACTCTCACAGAAGAATTTCGCGAAGAAAACACACTTCATCCAGTTGATTTTTTATCCTATATGGAAATACTTTTCTATCTTCAAAATCAACTTCTAAAAGATACGGATTTTATGTCCATGCGGCACTCGGTTGAAGTTCGAGTCCCTTATCTTGATCACGCTTTGGTGGAGTATGTGAGTAGTTTAAATCCAAGGTTGAAAATGGGTGGAAGTATTGGTAAGCCCCTCCTAGTCGAATCTGTTCGCGATATTATCCCTCCGGAAATTGTCAATCGAAAGAAAATGGGATTTACATTTCCTTTTGAAATGTGGTTAAGGCAGGCAATTGAAGATCCGTCTAGCCCCATAAAAGAACGTATTCGGGGTGGCGATAGAATCCCCAGAGAGATTATGGGTCGATTTCGCGCCGGAAAACTTCATTGGTCGCGGTTTTGGACGCTGATCGTTTTAAGCAGATTTTATAAAAAATCAGCATGAATCAGCTAAAATCAGCATTAACCAAAGGCATCAAGTATTTGCTTTTTGCTACTGCTTTCGTCCCTCTCCTTTACTCCAGTAAATTTTTCTTTCCCCACATAACTCAGAAGTTATTTTTCGTGCGCGGCGTGATTTTGGTAAGCTTAGCCCTCGCGCTTATTCTTTCCCTTTTGCAGCTAATTACCACCAATTACCACCTTATTACCGATTACATTAAGGAAAAAATCAAAAATGCTAAATTATTACTTATCTTTGCAGCGATCTTTGTTATCTCGCAAATTTTAAGTACCATTTTTTCAGAATTTCCTTACCGTGCCTTCTGGGGAACGCTTGAGCGGGGTGGGGGCATGCTTAACACATTTCACTTTGTCGTTTTTTTCGCGCTCCTCGTTATTTTTTTTACTAAAAAAGATTTCGGGCGATATTTCAAATTTTCGGTGGCGGTCGGTTGCGTTGTTTATTTATACGCAATTTTTCAGGCATTAAAATTCACTCAGTTTCCATTTGCTTTCGCATATGATCCTCGACCCGGCTCGTTTATTGGGAATGGCGCCTTCCTTGCGGCGTATTCTTTTTTTGTAATGATTGCTTCAGTCGTCACGGCTTGGTTTTCTACGAAGACGCCGATTCACGCTGATAAAAAGCCGATTAATACGGATAACTATCAGCGCGAACCAGTATCTATAAAAAAGTTTTGGTTTTATCTTTCGGTCGCCACGCTTGCTCTTTCTCCCATAGTTATTTTTCTCACCAAAACTCGAGGCGCATTGGTGGGACTAGCTACCATAATTCTAGCGTTCCTCCTGTATTTTATTACCAAACCTACGCTCAAATCCATACCGGCAACTAAAACTAAACCCATGAGGTTTTGGTCATTAATGGTTTTGATGATCATGGTTGTTTTTGGCGCAACATTATTTTTTACTCGCGAAGCCCCGGTATGGCAGAAAATTCCGGGTATTGATCGATTGGTGCAAGTTTCGGCGCCCGGCGGCGGCTCAATCCAAGTGCGTCTTTTGGGGTGGAAGTTGGCCGTGAACGCCTTTTTAGAAAAACCGATTTTCGGCTGGGGACCGGAACATTACCTATTGGCGTTTCAAGAACGTTACGATCCGGAATTCAGCACATACGGCGAGTTCTGGCTTGATAGGGCGCATAATGGTGTTTTGGACGTAGCAACAATGCAGGGAGCCCTCGGATTAATCGGTTACGTCGGTTTTTTAACATCTCTTTTTTATTTTTTCTTGCGCAAAGAAGCCCGCTCAAAAGTTCACGAGAATGATTACCA
>CAYIWX010000040.1:0-5599 GCA_964367305.1 uncultured Candidatus Saccharibacteria bacterium | reverse complement strand
TTATATTCTTTGATGAGATAGAAGCCATCGCTCCTGTGCGGGGCAGGTCAATGGGCAATGAGGTAACTGACAGAGCGGTAAGCCAGCTTCTTGCAGAAATTGATGGAGTGAGCGCAACTCAAGACATTTTCATAATGGCCGCGACCAACCGAGCAGATCTTGTTGATCCCGCGCTCTTGCGGCCTGGCAGGTTAGATTTGCAATTCACAGTATCGTTGCCGGATAAAACCGCAAGGAAGAAAATTTTTGAAATATATCTCCGCGAAGTGCCGCTTAAGAATGTCAATGTAAACCAGTTGGTGGAATTGACCGATAAGTTCAGCGGAGCAGAAATTGAGTGGGCATGCACCACTGCCAAGAAAAGGACTCTTGAAAAACATATCGCTTCAAGAACGAAAACAAAGAAAAATATGGTAGTGACTCACGATGATTTGGTGAGCGCTATTCAAGAAAATAGCAAAAGAAAACACTAACAAAAACCCCACGGTTTACCCGTGGGGTTTTTCTTGTTTTACCCCGTTAGAAATTTCTAACAGGGTTTAAAGATAGATAATGGTAAATTTTCTGGGCAATCTCTCCAGTTCGATAATCACATCGTGGTCCCGGCCGATGAATAAAATTCCTTTGCCGGATTTCGGGAGCGTATCGTTAATTCTTCTTGCGATAAATTCATCCCGCAACCTCGTGATTTCCAACGAACGGGCGGCTTGGCTGGCGGGAATTTTCTTTTGTTCCTCGGTGGTAGCAGCTTCCGCCGCGCGTTGATATAGTCGCAGATGTTCAACGACTAAACTCATGTCTTCCGTACCTTCAAGCACCGCTCCTTTGGCTACAAGTTTTTTTATGAGTCGGAAGTTGGGGCTCTCAGGGTGATCTTGGCACATAAAACCGAAAAGGGCGAGAACTTTCTTCCGGTCGCCAACCGGAAAACCGTCATGGTAAATGATAAGGCCGGCTACATCAGAAATCATTTTCTCAATTCTCTCTTCTACAATCTGCCAATATTCCTTGATATTTTTCTGAAGATGAGCAAAAAAATCTTTTCCCGCTTGCCTCACAAATGATTCCTTGATCGCGGGTCCCAAGGAGCCATAATCTTCAATTGAATGAATAATCGGCACATAGTACAAAATTGGCATCTCGACCCTCCTTATTTTATGTCAAAGATCGTATTTCTTTTGTCATACTAACAGAAACACAGCATTTTGCAATCACTTAAACGCTTCTTCGGCAGGCATCACGGGGAATCAGTACGCTTTGCGGCGGCTGGCGGCGGGGTGGAGCGATTGGATTTTTTCACGAGTTTTTGATAAAGTAAGTTCGAGCGAAGTCGTAAAGACACTCCAGAAACGAAGTGTTTATAAAACCATTGCAATTTGTTACTTCGTCGTCAAAAAACTATACCAAGGAAGGCGTTCCGTCAGCACATTGCCGTTTTCAGCGTCTGCGGCTACGGTCTTTTGAAGATTAAACGGAATAAACCAGAATAGCTTTCGTTGTTCATCAATTGTCATATTGTAGACGGCTTTTGAGTTTTCTTCTTTTAATTCAATTGCTGTAGGTACAAGACCGAGTTTTTCTGTCACCTCGCTTGCCGACATTTTAACCTCAACACCGCCCACACTTAATACATTTTCTGAAATCGTAACTTCATTTGTATTCACTTCCAATCCTTTATCGCGAATAAGTACCTGACTTACCGTGGGCTCAATGCTCACCGGCCTGTCTCCGATACTGATAAGCATTTTCTTCTCCGTGGTTTTTACAGATATATCGTCAGCTTTAATTTCTCCCCGGCTTATTTTAACTTCTTTTACCAAAGTATTAAGCTCGCTTACTTCTAGCTCCTTTCTACTTTTTATGAGGTTGGAAATGAGACCATCTATTTCGTCTCTTAATGTTTTAAGTTCGTGTATTTGTTTGTCTTCTCCCTTCGCTGAAACGGCTTTTTCAAGTCTAGCTTTATAATAGGTGCCAATCTCTTGTCCCGATTCAATAACCACTGGTCGTACTGTTTCTGTAATAGACGCCGATCCTGTTATCGTGGTAGCTCTCGTTATAACGGGTGTCTTCTCTTGACTAGTACACTGTGTTCTTACTTTTTCAATACCGAGCGAAAGTTCTTGCAAGATTTTTTCAATTTCTTCTCGCGAAAAACCATTCTTTTTTAATTCGTCATTACTTAGATTACCAAGTTTTTTATAATAAACGATTTTAGTTTCCCACTGTACTACTTCGTTACAACGATCCATTGCTACAGCAACTGGTTTATTTTCTATCACAATCGGTGGGACAGTTGACACTGATTGTGAAACTGCAGTTGGCGCTGGCCATGGAATTATCTTAGCAGTTGATTGTGGGGAATTATTAACACATTCTTTTTGTTGCGTTGAAATTTGCTGTTTCAACTCAATTATTTCTTTAGTTATTTTTTCTGTTCTAGTTTTATCAGATTCTGATTTTTGCAATTCAATAATAAGTTGATTATATTTCTGAAATAAATAGTCGCCGATATAACACCCAGGAGTTGCTCTCGGTATTTCTACAGGTTTTGTTGTTGCGGAAACCAGCTTATTTTCTTGTGTGTAAATTGGTGTGTTTTCCGTTCCTTTTTGTGGGGCCGCTACTTGCCAAGCAGATTGCGGGTCAGTGGCGCAGACTTTCTTTACATCTTCAGTATATGTTTTTAGGTTTTCCATGCTCTGAGTTAGATTTTCTATTTTCTCCTTGTTAGATAGTGCTTCTTGTTTTTGTAGTTCAAGAACAGACTCATTATAGTTTTGCGTTAAAGTGTCGATAGTTGTGCAGACAGAAACCCGTTCTTGCGTCACTATCGGTACTGATGATGGTCCAAGAGGTGTTGATCTATTTCCTCCTTCAGTAGTCTCTTTGTAATAAAAAATAGGAGCTGATACTGGCGCTGAAACAGTTCCCGATCCTCCTCCTTTTGAACAATAACGATTTGCGCAAGCCTTCATCGCATCCTGACCCCATGCACTAGAAGATTTACACGAAGGCTCATCCCATATAACAGTTTTAAAGCCATCAGAGCATTGAATATAGGCATTTGTGTACAAATCAATGTCACAGTTATTCTGAGCTTCAAAAGTAACTAACCCGCACGACGTGGGTGGCACCGAAACATCTGTTGTTTGTTGAGTAGAAATGATGGCTGGATATGGAGAAGTAACTGGCGTGGCTGATTGAGTTGGCGAAACCAGAATTTCTGATATTTGCGCAAACCCGATAACCGGGGATACTATTAAACTAACGACAAATAAGGTTGTTGTGATTTTCATATTTTTAATTATACCTTATTGAGAAATATACCTCAAACCCCCCTCTAAAATAAAAAAGCGGCTATTTCAGCCGCTCTTTGAGTCCGTCGATGAATTTGAACAAAAAAATGTACTTTTGGATATAAACGTAGGTTTCTGTATTTGTTACTTTTTTTGTAACTTTTTTCTTAACATATTGCTTCTTTTCTTTATCATAAACGCGCGCAATGCTCGTTCTATGTCTCACAAACGCGGTTAGCGGAAATTCTTTATCCGCAGAGAGTTCAAATTTGTTTTTCTTAACCCAGCGATAAAGTTGGATTGCTCCTCCCCACCCTTCGTTATAAGCGTCAACAGGGAAAATTCCGCCCAAACGATAATCTTTCGCGAAAAGCTCGTGAACCTCATTTGGAAATTTGGAAAGTTCCAAGTCAATCAAACAAATCGCGGCTTTTATCATATTTCGCAAATCTCTAGCGCCCTCTTCAAAATCTTCCATGAGTTCCGCGTCCTCATAAGCTCCGGCAACAATATCGTAGGTTCCGGATTTCCCGCTCCCGCTTCTATTGGTAAATTGATAAGCCCCGCGCGCGTTAGCCGAGGATACGGCCCAACGAAAAGAGTCCGCTAGATTAAAGGCATATTCATTAGAAATTTCTTCGGCCGTAAGTCTTTGATCGTTCTTAAATTTTCCGTGGTCCATCTGTTCGTTATGCCCCAAATTAAAAACGAGCTCCCAGGGTATCGCCTCGCAGATTAGCTTTCCGGGCAAGGCTCGCGACATAACTCCTTTATTGCAAAAATCCGCTTGCGCTTTTTTGATTTCGGAATAAAGAAATTTTGCTCCCTCAAGCGCGGCTTCTTCAGAATAGAGGTCCTCCGCGTAAGGAGTGTAAATAGCTTCTTCCGCCCGCTCTTTTAATAACTCGTAGTTCTGATTCTGAGAAAGTTCCGGCGGGACCCAAAAATGTTTGCCCGCCAAAACAATTAATTTTTTTTCTCCTTGCCAAACTTTAAAAACTAACTTGCTTACTGTCCTGCCGGAAACATGCTCAACTTTGTAATCGGGAGTTACCACGGAAAAAATAAACCGGCCCTGCGGCAAAGGATGCGGAACGCGCAAATAAACAATATGATCTTTATCTTCGTCCGAATCCCAAGCTAAAAGCGCGATTTGCTTTCCGGAAACTATTTCTTCCTTGCGTTCCGCAAACTTTTTCTTGGTTTTTTTGGACGGAATTTTTTTCTTAATTTCCTGCGTCTCAAGAGCGATCGGGATTTCTTTTAATTTTTCTTGAGCTTCGTATACTTTTGCCAAAAGGCTTTTGGCGTCTAAAGACCATGCTGAGCCGCACCAAGCCAAAACCGCTGAAAAAACGATAAAGACTGATATTTTTTTCATCCGACACCTCCTATGAATTCAAACGGGTTTACCGGGACTTGATGAAGCCTGATTTCGAAATGCAAATGCGGTCCTTGCGCGTTTCCGCTCTGACCGGATAAGCCAATTATATCTCCGCGCTTAACACTTTGTCCTTCTTTCACTTTGATTTTTGAAAGGTGGAAATAAAGAGACAAAAGCCCTTGTCCGTGATCCACAATAACAGTATTGCCGGATCCCAATAAATTTCTTGCGGCGACCACCTTGCCATCTTCAGCGGAAAAAATCGGAGTACCTATTGAGGCGCGGAAATCCGCTCCTTTGTGGTAGTCTTTCCAACGATCTGCGATTTTGCGCGTTTTTGGATCAACTAATACTTTCTTTCTAATTTGGCCGAAATCTGAATTTGGAACAATCTCCATTTTTTCCAATGGATTCGCGAATTGCAAAGTTTCAGAAAAATATCTTTTCGGAGTAACCAGCGCGTAAAGATTATCTAAGAACGCCCGTTCTTCTTGATATCTAGCCCATATCGCAGGGGTCGGCTTCGAAACGGAGAAAACTCTTTTCGATTCCGGGAAATCCACTTTTTCGATTGCTATTTCATCACAAGTCTTGCTGTTTATGATGGTAGAAAAAACGCAAATTTCTGCATTCCCTGCTGGCTCATCTACGACTATCGGGATAAGCGCAATCTGCACATGTTCTTTTAAATGCAAAGAAAAAGTCGTAAAATGTCTTTTAGAATCATAAAACGTTACTGCGTATGGTTCGTCGCTGTCTTTATCTCCAATAAAAACTTTTACAACGCCTCCCTGCTTCATAGATTTTGGGATATCCACTCTCATCTCTGCAAACGCACTGCCCGCAAAAACCACGAGCCCAAGCAAAATCAGCAATTTTTTGCCACCGCCGTTTTTATGCGAAGCGATTGCCCATA
>CAYIWX010000039.1:0-5806 GCA_964367305.1 uncultured Candidatus Saccharibacteria bacterium | reverse complement strand
AGAGAGACCTGCCTTTCTGCATTTTTCTATATTTTTGTTTTTTTGGCTGAAGCATGCCAATTTTATTTGTGAACAGAGTGAGCAACTATAAAATTGAGCACCCCGCTCCACTTTTTATGGAGGTATCGAACCTTTATTGTGTTGTTTATTGTTATTTCGGTCATTTTTATATTATTTACCGTCCTTATAAAAAGTGGGGCGGGGTTCTCGAAAAATCGAAACTCACTTTCGTTCGTTGGATTTTTCTGAGAAAACCTCTCCCTTATAAAGCCAAACCTTGATGCCGACGGTGCCATAGCTGTTAAAAGCGGTCGCCTCGCCGTAATTAATGTTCGCCCTTAATGTTTGAAGCGGCATTCGGCCACGAGCGAGCCAATCGTTCCTCGAGATTTCAGCGCCATTCAAGCGCCCGCCAACCCTGATTTTCACTCCCTTAATATCGCGATTTTGGGCGAGGGTTTCGATTTGCCTTTTAATAACCCTTCGATAAGGAAGGCGTTTTTCTAGGTCGAAAGCAATCTGCTGGGCAACTACCGCAGCCGATACCTCTCCTCTCCCCAATTCTTCGACGTTGAGATTAAGACTAAAGGCGGGAGCAATTTTATTCTTACTCCTCAATTTGCGGATAGCTTTAGTAAGCCAATTTTTCAGGTCTTCGATGCCCTTACCGCCCCGGCCGATAATCAATCCAGGTCGCGCGGCTTTGATAGAAATTCTCGCAGTTTCTCCTCCTGCCCGCTCGATCTCAATAGCATGAATCCCGGCGCTCAAGATTTTATCCTTAATAATTTCTCTTATGAGGTGGTCTTCTTCCAAGAAAAATCTCAGATTTCGTTTAAAAAACCACCGACTTTGCCACGGTATCGTGAGTCCTAGTCTAAAAGAATTTGGGTTTATTTTTTGTGCCATGTTTTAGATCGATTTTCTTCGGAAAACCTTTTGGAAAAAATTCGGCGTTTTAACCGGCTTTGGTTCGGCTTTTTTTTCTTCTTTGAATTGTTCCGGTTTTTTAGGTTGCTTCTTGTCTTTGGTTTTTTTAGTCTTTTCCTGGAAAGTATATCTGGATTCTTTCGGTTCTTTGGATACTCCCAAAACCAATGTTACATGACTCGTTTTCTTTTCGATCGGAGAGGCCGAACCTTTTGCTCGAGGAGTGAAGCGCTTAGATTTCGGTCCCTGATCCACTCTGATTTCTCGGACAAACAAATTGTTCAAATCCATTTTGGCATTGTGCTTGGCATTTGCTGCGGCTGAATTCAAAAGTTTCAATAGCGATTTTGCCGCCCTTCTCGGAGAAATCACAAGTTGAGCCTGAGCATTATTAATGCTTAAGCCCTTTAGGGTATCGGCCAAGGCTCTCGTTTTTCTTGGCGCAATGCGCAAATATCTCAATTTTGCAGTAAGGTTTTTCATTTTGTGGTGGCTGGTTTGGCTGCCGCCTTAGCTTGAGTTTCGGCTTCTTGAGCTTTTTGTTCAAGTTCTTTCTGGATTTTTCCGCCGTGCCTCAAAAACTTCCGGGTTGGCGCAAATTCACCTAAACGATGTCCGACCATATCTTCGTTCACCCTTACTTCTATAAAATTTTTTCCATTATGCACCCCAAAAACAAAACCCACCATTTCCGGAGAAATTTCTGAATCTCTTGCCCACGTTTTAATAAGCTGATTTTCACCCGGCTTTAATTTCGAAATCTTTTTCAATAGTTTCGAGTATATATAAGGTCCTTTTTTAGAACTTCTGCTCATAACTCTTATTTTCTTCTTTGTAAAATCAATTTAGTTGACCATTTCTTCTTATTTCTAGTTTTTCTGCCACCGGTAATATTTCCCCACTTGTCTTTCGGCCGCTTTGTACCACGTTGGGTTCGTCCTTCACCGCCGCCATATTTATGGTCACGCGGATTCATAGCCTTCGCCCGAACGGTTGGTCTTATTCCCATGGCCCGGTTTCGACCGGCTTTTCCAATTGTAACCAAATTGTGTTCCGGATTTGAAACTTGACCAATAGAAGCCCAACCTTCCCACGAAACTTTTCTTACCTCACCGGACGGCATTTTGAGATCCGTATAACCGTTTTCGTTTGCTAAAACTTGGATAACTGTTCCGGCAGAACGCCCCAATTGCCCCCCTTTTCCTTTTAGGATTTCCACATTATGCACCAGGGTGCCGACCGGAATTCTTTTTAGAGGGGTCCGATTTCCCGGCGTAAAACTTGCGTTTTCTGAAGTTAGAATTTCATCACCCGACTTCAAGCCTTGAGGAGCTAAAACATAACGCCGTTCACCGTCTTTATAAAGCACAAGAGCAATAAAGCCCGTTCGATAGGGATCGTATTCTATCGTTTCAATCTTCCCTGGAATATCGAATTTGTCTTGTTTAAAATCTACAACTCGGTAAAGGATTTTGTTTCCGCCTCCCTGATGACGCATGGTTATCCTTCCTTGGAAATTCCGCCCAGCGTGTTTTTTTAAACGCCTCAAAAAAGATTTTTTTGGTTCTCTCTGGGAAATAGTTTCGTAGTTAACCACAGAATAAGATCTTCTCCCCGATGACGTTGGTTTATATTGCTTCATTTTTTAGGTTATTTCTATTTTTTGTCCGGGAGCTATCGTAACAATAGCTTTTTTAAAATCGGAACGTTTGCCGACCGCTCTTCCTAATCTTTTTACCTTTCCTTTCCGGCTCACCATATTTACCGTCAAAACTCTCACGCCGTATCGGTCTTTCACCGCATTCCTTACAGCCGGTTTATTCGTTCTTGAATCAACAATAAAAACGTACTGATTGTTTTTTTGCAAATTAAAGCTTTTTTCGCTCTGCGAAGCTTTCCTTAAAATTCCCGAAGAAAAACTGCCCACGCCGCTTTTTCTGGGCACTGAAGAACCAATGTTCGGCTTTTCTTCTTTGGGAAGCTTTTCCGTCTCCCCTTTTTTGTTTTCTCTTTTTTTGAATAAGCCCATTATTTATTTTTGTAAGAATTTTCCACCGGGGGTGGATCCGCCTTTGGCGGAAGAATTCAGTTCGGACACGACCTCTTTTTCTATAAGAAAGTTTTTGTGCGTTAAACAATCATAGACATTCAATGATTCCGAATTTAAAATATCGGTTTTGGGAATATTGCGGGCCGCGATAAAAGCGTTTCGGTTGCCTTTTTCGGGGACGATCAAAAGACTTTGGGGTTTTTTGAAAAATAACCTGATCAAATTAGCCATATTCTTCGTTTTGTGGTTTTCAAGCTTTAAATCATTCACGAAAATAATCTCATTATCTTTTAATTTTTTTGAGAGAGCCGAAAACAAAGCGAGTTTTTTCATTTTTTTATTGATTTTTTGCTCAAAATTTCTTTCTTTGAGCGGTCCGTGAGTTACTCCGCCGCCGCGCCATAAGGGTGAACGGATAGATCCGACCCGAGCCCGGCCGGTATGCTTCTGCCGCCAGGGTTTTTTTCCGCCTCCTCTTACTTCCGCCCTGTCCTTAGCGTGGGCAAAAGGCTTTCTGCGGTTCGCGAGTTGTGCCACTATTGCCTGATGAACCAGATCTGGATTCCATTTCACACCGAAGATTTGATCCGGCAGATCAAGATCCCCCACTTTTTTATTTTTTTGATCGTACAAATTAACCTTCATATTCTCAATCTCTAATTTTTATTTTCCCTGCCTGCTGGTAGGCGTGGGCAGACAAGTGATCTCAACCGCACGACCCCGTGGACCGGGTACTGCGCCTTTCAAAAATAAAATTTTTTCTTCAGGTATTATTTTCGCCACTTCTAAATTTTTAACCGTGACTCTTTGCATTCCCATATGTCCCGCCATCTTTTTGCCCTTAATGACTCTTTGGGGCGCAGTTGAACCAATGCTCCCTGGCGCCCGCAAACGATTCTTTTGTCCGTGAGTTTGGGGACCGCCATGAAAACCATGACGTTTAACTACGCCCTGAAAACCCCTGCCCTTGCTTGTGCCTGTTACGATCACTCTTTCACCTTCTTTTATTTCCGCGACCAGAACTTCTTTGTCTTTTTCCCCAAAGCTAAGTCCGGTAACTGGGATTACCTTATCGTCTTTCCAGATCTGGGTCATATTTAATTTTTTGCAAATTATCTTAAAATTTTGAGCCATAGTGAAAAAATTTTACTAGATAATTTAGCACCCCCCTCTTTTGCTCTGATGGCTTGGGTTGCAATGCAAAATAAGAGCGGAGCGACTCGCCTACGGCTTTACTTGGATATGTATTCATAATCTTTGCCATAAAAGTGGGGGGTTAATATTTTGTTTCAAAAATTTGTTCGGCCATGCCTCTAAATTTTAGACAAAATTATTAACAAAACAACAGGGTCGAGCCCTGTTGTTTTGAATAACGCGGCTAACCCTAGAATTTTAATATTAAATTTCTTTATTTTTAAGCATTATCGCTTTAGGTTTTGTAGGGTAAGTACCGAACCAACCGTTCATTATATTAAACGATTCCTCTCACGATTGCAAGGGACCCAAAACTAAAAACCAGCCGCTTTGAACGGCTGGTTTTTAGGGTTAGCCCATCTTAATCTCCACATCCACGCCTGCAGGCAAGTTAAGATCTGTTAAAGATTCTATGATTTTCTGGCTGGGACTGAATATATCGATAAGTCTTTTATGAACCCGAAGCTCAAACTGTTCCGCTGATTTTTTATGGACGAAAGTTGAGCGATTAACGCTGTACCGCCTCATCTCCGTAGGTAATGGAATCGGCCCCACCACATCGCCGCCTTGCCTTCTTATTGCATCAATGATTTGGCGAACAGAATTATCGATTAATTTCGCATCATAGGCCTTAACCCGAAGCCGAAGTTTTTCTTTTTGAAGTTGCTCTAATTTCTTCGCCACAGAAATACTTATTTATTAATTTTCGTGACAACCCCAGCTCCAACCGTTTTGCCACCTTCTCTAATAGCGAATCGTTGCTTCTCTTCAAGAGCAACTGGAGCAATAAGTTTGATCGCGATGCTTACAGTGTCCCCGGGCATAACCATTTCAATTCCTTGAGGCAAGATAACTTCACCCGTTACGTCGGTCGTCCTGATATAAAATTGCGGCTTGTAGCCTTTAAAGAATGGGGTGTGTCTTCCGCCCTCTTCTTTCGAAAGGACGTAAACTTCCGCATCGAATTCAGTGTGGGGAGTAACGCTTCCCGGTTTTGCAATTACCTGACCGCGTTCCACGTCTTCTTTCTTCAGACCTCTAAGAAGAATACCGACATTATCACCGGCTCTACCCTCATCCAAAATCTTCTGGAACATTTCAATTCCAGTCACAACTGTTTTTTGAGTAGGTTTCAAACCCACAATTTCAACTTCTTCGTTAACCTTTACCATTCCTCTCTCGACACGACCGGTCACAACTGTTCCTCGTCCTTCAATTGAGAAAATGTCTTCGACGTGCATCAAAAACGGCTTTTCGATTTCCCGAACCGGTTCCGGAATATAACTATCAAGAGCTGAAACCAAATCCAAAATCGGTTTTGCGTCGGCATCATCAGCTGACTTAGAGTTCAAAGCTTTTAAAGCCGAACCGCGAATGATCGGAGTTTCGTCTCCCGGGAATTGATATTTCTTCAAAAGTTCTCTTATTTCTGATTCCACTAAATCAACCAGTTCTTTGTCGTCAACCGTATCAACCTTATTGAGGAAGACTACTATCGCCGGCACACCAACCTGACGAGCGAGGAGTATGTGTTCACGGGTTTGGGGCATCGGACCATCAGCCGCTGAAACAACAAGGACCGCACCGTCCATCTGGGCAGCACCGGTAATCATATTTTTGATGTAATCGGCG
>CAYIWX010000038.1:0-6009 GCA_964367305.1 uncultured Candidatus Saccharibacteria bacterium | reverse complement strand
TGCGGAATGCTGAAGCTTTCTACGCTTCTTTATTCAATCCCCGAAATTGGACCAAGGTTTTTAAAAAAACTCGAAGTTTTAGGAATTAAATCTGTAAAAGAGCTTCTTTGGCACTTTCCCACTCGTTACGAAGATTTCTCCCAAATTTATAAAATTGCTGAATTAGAATCTCGGGGAGAGGCAACTGTCCAAGGAGTTGTTAAAGATATCGGCGGACGCCGGACTTGGCGGCGCAATTTATATTTGACTGAAGCAATCGTAAGTGACGAAACCGGCTCGATTAGGGTCGTTTGGTTCAATCAGCCGTATATAAAAAATGTCTTGCGTCCCGGTAGATTAGCAAATTTCTCGGGAAAGGTAGTTTTTTCAAACGATGAATTTTATCTATCAAATCCGGTCTATGAGCTTGTGAGTTGGGGCGGGGAAACAAAACACACCGGGCGCATTGTCCCAATCTACCCCGAAACAAGGGGACTTACCTCGAGGGGCTTGAGATACTTAATTAAGTCCACCCTCGAACGAGTAGAAGAACAGAGAGAAATATTCCCCGAAGAAATTTTGGAAAAAGAGAGTCTGCCCGAGATAAATCTAGCCCTCAAAGAAATTCATTTTCCAACAAACATTGAAACAGCGCTCCTTGCCAAAAAAAGATTTGCTTTTGAAGACCTTTTTTTTCTGCAGATGCTAAACATCAAGCAGAAATTAAGCTTAGCCAAAGAAAAAGCGACAGCTTTAAAAATTGAGATCGAAGAAATTAAAGAATTGATAAATTCTCTACCCTACGAACTGACTATTTCCCAAAAAAAATCCCTCTGGGAAATTATTCAAGATCTCGGAAAATCCCACCCAATGAACCGATTGCTTCAAGGGGACGTCGGTTCTGGAAAAACTATTATTGTTGCGATTGCTGCGATTTCCGCGGCTAGATTGGGATTTCAAACAGCTTTTATGGCGCCGACGGAAATTCTGGCGCGCCAGCACTACCAAACTCTTTCCAAGTTTTTTGGCAAATTTGAAGGCGGCATTGCTCTTCTTACCTCAAGTGAAGCTAAAATATTTTACGGGCATGGACTTGAGTCAAACCTTAAAAAGGGTGGGCTTGCAAAAGAATTTGCCGGAGGACGGGCAAAAATCGTGGTAGGCACTCACGCCTTACTCCAAAAAAATGTCCTTTTCTCAAAACTCGCATTAGTCGTAGTTGATGAACAGCATCGCTTCGGTGTTTTGCAAAGGGATGCGCTCTTAAAAAACAAAAAGGCGGTGCCGCATTTTTTAAGTATGTCAGCAACGCCGATACCGAGGACTCTTAGTCTCACTCTTTTTGGCGACCTTGATTTATCGCTTATCACCGAACTCCCAAAAAACAGAAAACCAATTATCACAAAAGTTATTCCGCCGAATGAAAGATCCGAAGCTCATAAACTTGTGCGAAACGAGGTCAAAAAAGGAAGGCAAGTTTTTGTAATCTGCCCAAGAATAGCCGCCCCCGAAAGCGGGGGCGAGCCTCGCCCCTTCGGGACGGGAACCTCTGCGGAAAAAAATCGCAATCTCTGGCTCGAGGTTAAAAATGTTACCGAAGAATACGAGAAACTTTCTAAAGAGATTTTCCCCGATCTTAAAATTTCAATGCTCCATGGAAAAATGTCATCGAAAGAAAAAGAAAAGATTATGTCTGCCTTCGCCAAGACTTCCACCTTCAATAAATCTCCGGCGGACAAGTCGGCGGATAAACATGATAGAATCGACATTTTGGTTTCGACTTCAGTCGTCGAGGTCGGAGTAGATATTCCGAACGCCACTATAATGATGATCGAGGGGGCAGACCGTTTTGGGCTGGCCCAGCTTTACCAATTCCGAGGACGTGTTGGTCGCGGAGTTCACCAATCTCATTGCCTGCTTTTCACCGATTCTTCGTCCGTCTCAACTCACAAAAGATTAAAATCGATTGTTGAAGCTAAAAATGGTTTTGAACTTGCCGAGAAAGATTTAGCGATAAGGGGCCCCGGCCAGTTTTTAGGCCAGAGTCAAGCCGGAATGCCCGACCTCGCAATGAAAGCAATTCAAAATCCAGGACTTGTGAAAACCGCCCGTGAGGCAGCTATGCTCGTACTTCAAAAAGACCCCTCACTCAAACAAAATCTTGTCCTGCAAGAACACCTAAATCAATTCCAAAAAGAAGTGCATTGGGAATAGAAGAATTGATTTTTTTCTTTTGCTTTCTTATACTGATTTACAGTTACTGAATAAAAAAGAGATGGACATGCCCCGAGGGTTAGCAACGTTCTTTGTTGTGCTTGGCACCTATCTAGTCTTAAGGGGTGCTTTCATGGCAATCTCTCGTCTGATTGAAAGAAGAAATCGAAAGGATCCCAAATGAAAGCAAGCCCCTTAACGGGCTTTTTGTTTATAACGATAATAAACGGGGTGGGACGGGATTAACGGATTTGAGCCTCGAATTTATTTTCCAAAAGAGCGATGATTTTTTTCATTTCTTTATCAACCTCTTCATTTGTAAGGGTCCTGTCATCGCTTCCAAAAACAATCCTGAAGGTTAGGCTTTGCATTTTGTCCCATTTGTCGTCAATGTATTCGTCAATCAAATCAACGTCTTGGACCAAGTGCGGATTTGAATTTTGAATCGCTTCTACCACATCGCCGATTCGCCGATCGATATTTACCAAAATCGAAATATCGCGCATAACCGATGGGTACCTGGAAAACGGTTCGTATTCTTTCTCTTCTTCGACAAACTGCAAAACTCTTCCCAGGTCAGCTTCGAATAAAGCAATGTGCCACTCCCCCAAGTCCCGCTCTTCTAAAACCGAAGCTTTCGGAGAAAAAATACCGAGATAAGCGAAACCGGAATTTTCAGACTTGACCTCGAGAAGAGTTTCTGAAACAACATATTCTTTTACGAAAGTCGAAACCCAATCGCTCTTTTTTGGCTGAACCTCTCTATAATCAACTAATCCTAGAGATTCAAAAAACTGCGAAAGCAATCCTTTAAGCTCAAAAAAAACTTTTTTGTCCTTTGAGGCAAGCGCAATACTCAAAACATCAATCTCCGAAAGTTTTTTATTGAAGTCAAGAAAGACTCGGCCAATTTCGAAAATTTTTATCTCTTTCGAATTTTTGGAATTGCTTTCCAGGTTTTTTAAAAATCCTGGGACGAGTGATGGCCGCAGATAAGAAAATTCTCCGCTAATTGGATTTTCGAGCGGCCTCGCTTCTTTAAAATCGAACCTTTTCACGTCCCCCTCCGAAACAAAAGAATGGTTATAAACCTCTGAGAGGCCCACCCCAACCAAAAATTTTCTAATTTTGTCTTTAAAAAGAAATGTTTCTTCTGATTCTCCCGGCCGCAGAGCCACTTGTGGCGGCTGGGACTTCAGGTTGTTGAGACCGTAAAGTCTTATAATTTCTTCAGCTAAATCTTCGTGAGTCTCAATGTCCTGCCTTGTGGGCGGCGCCTCAAATTTACCGTCCTTAAAAACAAATCCGAGTCGTTTTAAGTAACCCACCGTAGTTTTTAGGTCAAGGTTCGATCCGATAAATCTGTTAAATTCTTCGATATTAAACTTGATTATTTTTTTTGAGATGGGTTTTGTGAGAGTGTCAAATCCTGCGCCGGCTCTTGCTCCAATAATTTCATTAAGCAAAGACGCAGCTCTCTCTAACCCAATTAACGTAAGGTGAGGACTTAAATCGTGAGAAAATCTTGAGGAGGCATCGGTAAAGAGCTTTAGTGCTCTTGAAGTTTTGTAGATGCCGACCGATTCGAAATTGGCCGACTCAACGATTATCCTCTTTGTTCTTGAGGTAACTTCGGCGCTTTTCCCACCTTTTATTCCGGCAATTGCTTGGGGCCGCCTCAAGTCTGCAATAACAAGCATGGAAGGATTTAATTTGTATCGAACGTTGTCGATCGAGGTAATAATTTCGCTTTTTTTGGCTCTGCGAATAATTAAGCCCTTGCCCTCTAACTTGTCGTAATCAAAAGCGTGAAGCGGCTGGCCCGTTTCAAGCATCACGTAATTCATAACATCAACTACGTTACTCACCGGCCGTAAACCGCAGTCGGTTAAAATTTTCTGCATCCATTCTGGCGACGATTTTACAATGATATTCTCAAAATACTGGGCGCTATAACGGGGACATAAATTCTTGTCGAGGACTTTTATCTTGAACTTTGAAAAATCCGATTCTCTTATAGTGTTTCTCGCGGGTAATTTTACCTTCAAATTCAGAATTGCGGCCGCTTCTCGCGCTATCCCCCAATGAGAGGCGGCATCTGAATAACGATTCGGTGGGAGCTTCACGTCAAAAACATCGCCCGCCAAATTTTCTGCCTCAAAAGCGTGCAGATTCAACGCTTCAATAAGTTGGTTCTTGCTTTTCAGTTGCGGAACTAATTTTTTAATTAGTGTGTAAGAGAATTTCATCTTTTACTTTTTTCTAGGTCGGCAAGTTGCCTTTCGGCCAAAATAGAACTTGCTCGATTAGCAGCAAAGGCTCTGAAAATTTTTCTTGAAAGAGGAATGTTTAGTCTGCCCTTTCGCATCCCTTCCTCAACCAAATAAAAGCCTTGATCGTGCTCTTTTAAATCGTCTCGCGTTATAGAGCCGTCTTTTATTTTTGTCCACAAGTTCATGTCATCAATCGTCAAGTCATTGACGTCAAGTGCAGAATTTTCACCTTGAAAATGAGCGGTTTTACCTTCTTGTCCCTCGGTTTCAGCTATCGCTTTTATTTCACTTCTGAAATCATGAAGCCGGCTTTCCGGGTCCTGTTCTTTTTTTTCAACACTCATCATATCTTAAAACTGCTTTATAAACCTCAAATCGCCCGAATAAAATAGCCTGATGTCGGGAATGCTATATTTAATCATTGCTAATCGGTCAAGGCCCATCCCAAAAGCAAACCCCCGCATGGTATTCGGGTTATAACGCACCGCTTCAAAAACCTTGCGGTGGACCATCCCCGCTCCCATTACCTCAAGCCATTTATTCTTGAATTTAATATCTACCTCAAGACCTGGTTCGACAAAGGGAAAATAGCTTGGACGATAACGAAACTGGACTTTTTCGCCTTTTCCGCCCAAGGCGGATCCGCCTTTGGCGGAAAAGAATTTTTTGAAGAATTCTTCGACAACAAATTTGAAGTTAGAAAGGTTAATATTCGGCCCCACCATAAGCCCCTCAAGCTGGTGAAAATTGATTTCGTGACCGGCATCGATTGCCTCATACCGAAAAACTCTTCCCGGAACAATGATTTGAAATGGTGGATTGTGCGATTCCATATAGCGAATTTGTACCGGACTTGTATGAGTGCGCATCAATAGCCGATCGGAACTTTTGACTTTTGACTTTTGACTTTTGACTTCATTTTGGCGAAGCCAAAATGTATCCCACATGTCCCTTGCTGGATGATTGGCGGGAATGTTTAGGGCGTCGAAATTATAATGCTCTGTTTCGACTTCCGGTCCGTCAACTACCGAAAAATTCATTGAGGCAAATATTCGCCGAACATTTTCTTCGACTTTGGTTAGTGGGTGAAAATGACCCCGATGGATTTTTGTGCCCGGATGGGTAATGTCTAGTTTCCTGGTTTCTAGTTTATAGTTTCTAGTTTGTAGTTTTTTGATCTTTTCATCAAAAAGATTTTCAAGTGCTTTCTTTAAGGCGTTTGCTTCAAGGCCGGTTTTTTTTCTTTCGGCAAGAGACAAATTTTTAAGCGAGCGTAAAACGTTTGTAAGTTCGCCTTTTCTCCCCAAGTATTTAACGCGCAATTCTTCTAAAGACTTTAAATCTTTAGCTTCTTTGATTTCTTTCGGGGCTTTTTCCTTGATATTATTTAAATCTTTCATTTCGTCTTAAGGTTCATTATATAACTATGGATAACCCAAAACAAAACACCCATGTGTGGGTGTTTTGTTTATATTTAGTGCCGACAGCAGGGATCGAACCTGCGACCTAGGGCTTATGAGTCCCTCGCTCTACCACTGAGCTA
>CAYIWX010000037.1:0-6049 GCA_964367305.1 uncultured Candidatus Saccharibacteria bacterium | reverse complement strand
GATTGGAGAGGCGTCTGGGGAAGTTTGGGCAATAATTCGGCATATTCCTCGTAAATTATCAAGTAAGGTGAAAAACAAAAACAATATGGTTAAAAGTTTTTTGTTAGGAATTTGTTTAGCCCTGCTTGGTATTTTGTTACTCACCAATGTCGGTTCCAGTATTCTTGTAGATTTACGGAATAGGGTTGAAAATCTCGCCCTCCGTGGAATGTTGCAAGGTCCGCCCGGTCCGCAAGGACCGGCGGGCGAATCTGGTCGGCCTGGTGAATCAGTAGTTCTGGGTGGAACTACCAACTATGATACGCTCGAATTAAGCGAGGGATTGATAGTTACGGCAACTTCAACCATCGCGACATCCAGCGTATTGAGATTACAAAAACCCGGTTATAGGCAGGTCGGTGGCGTGAATTTCGCGGATATTGCGATTCCGATAAATAATGCGACAAGCTCTTCGTTTTGTTCGGTACCTAATCCTTTCTGGGGTTCAACCTCCAGCTTGATGACTCTGGGAACGAATATGTATTCGACGAGCTCTCTGGATATTAGATATTCCATATCTACATCCACTACCGCTTTCAGATATGGCTCATCTACTCGCGCTTTCGTTTATGATCATTTAGTTGTTGGCCGGACATCGGGTACCTATGACAATATGTCATGGACTCCTCATCTCCAAGAAGCCACGACTACTACGTCTGATGCTGAAGCCAGAGGTTTGCTGTACTTCGACGACAATCTTACCCCGGATGGTTCGTGGCCGTTCTCTATCGGCGCGTACGAATACGTGAACTGGAACATCGCTACCGGTACTCCCGGTCCGCTGGGCTATTGGAGGGGTTCGTGCGATTTGTCGGCTCGGAGAGGTTTATAAGAAATAGATTATTGACCCTCCTCGGTGGTCGGCCGGGGAGGTTGTAAATAAAAACTTATGGCTAAAAATAAAAAAGCAGTCGTTGAAGACGAATTGGTAGCTGAAAGGATTTATAAAGTTATTGATCCTGAAAATGCCGATAGAGTTCTCGAGATTTTAGATAGAAAGATTGAATTTAAAGCTGGTGAAGCCGAAAATATAGTTGTCGAAGAATCTGTCGCCAAAGCTTTAAAAGAAAAGTACCCGTACCTTGTTATTGAGCAAGTATAGTCCAATTACAAAATAAACAGCCCGTAACCATAGGCTTAAAAAATGGTTTAAAAAAATGTTTGTAAACAATACAGCAAAGAAGGACATCAAACTTAATTCATTTGACGGTTATATTTTAACAATTCCCCCGGGTGTTTCCTGGATTTGGGATAAAGCCGGTGAACATCTGACTACTAAAATTTATAAAGTAGAATCTACCGGCGTGGATAAATATGGACTTTCAAATGGCAATGGTATTCCTCCGCTCTTGGTTTCAAATCAGGCGGCGTGGGAAAAAGGAGGCAAGAAATTAACTGCCGTTGAGAGATTTCAAGTTAAAGAGAAACTTATTCCCCGCGCTAAATTAATTTCTCTAGCCAAAGAAAGAGGAGTTGATGATAAAGAAGTCGTAAGATTTCTAACCGATACGAATATCGATCCTTCGATAATCGCAGAGGCAATCAATAATCTGCCCGTACCTGAAGAAATCAGATACCCGGCAATTTTAGAATCAACTCCGGAATCAGTACCCGAAACAGTTGCAAGTAAATAATTATGGAAAATAAATCATATTTAATAATTTTAGGCATATTCGCCATAGCCCTATCATTTTCTTTTCTTGGCGAAAAAGCAGTAAAAGAAGAAGATAAATCATTGGGTAGCGCTTCTCTGATTGACTCTTGCCAGACGGCTTCGGCTACTACTACAAGAGTTAATTTGATTGCCTTAGATAGTACTCCCGATTTGGGCACGACGACCGTTTTGACTTGTAATGCCGCCTCAGCTGAGAAACTTTCACTTCTCTTTACCGGAGAAGCAAGCTCAACCGGCTCTGTATTCTATGATGTTCAAACCAGCCAAGATAGAATTACATTCTATTCAGCCCAAGCTGGGTCGGCTCGTTTTGAAGTTGCGACTACTACACGGCAGGTTGTCGTTAATCCCTTTATTGGGACTTGGGTAAGGGTGCAGGCGCGCGCTAATGCCACTACCTCGATTCATCTTCGCTTGGTTACGCAAGAGGAATTGGCGAGATAGTTTTTCTATGGAAAATAGAAAGTATGGCCTTAAACTCGCGGCGCCAAAGCCCGAGGACTGGAAATTTGGGTCCTCGCCTTTGGAAATGAAAGTTATCCAGCCTGGGGGGCAATGGGATGAATTTTTGCCCGTTGAGGAAAAGCAAGCGCCTAACGGTTTTGAAACGAGCGGATGTGTTAGCTTCGGTAGTACTTCCGTGCTGGAAATTTTGGCCAGCAAGCTTTATAAAGAATCTAAAAATTTCAGCGACCGATGGTTAATTAAACAATCCGGTACCGATCCTCGTTCGGGCGCGACTGTTGAACAGGTCCTAGAAACTCTCCGTAAGCTCGGTGTTCCCCTCCAAGAACGTTGGGATTTCGGTCCTGATATTACTTCTGTAGAGCAATTTTTTGAAACTCCCCCGCCTAAATTATTTGATTATGCGCGCGAAGATTTTTCAGACCCGTATGACTTCAAATATGATTCCGTGCCGGCTAATCAGGTGGCCATTAAAAGCGCCCTAGAGTGCTCCCCATTGGGCGTGTCGGTCTCGGCGTGGCACCTAGGAGAAGATGGAATCCATCGCAGTAAGGGAATGCCCAACAATCACTGGTGCGTTTTATATGGTTATGATGATGAAAAACAGGCTTGGAAAATCTTTGATTCCTATGACGGATTTAAAAAGCTGTATTCTTATGATTCGGAAATGCAAATTGTAAAAAGATATTGGATAAAGAAAAAATCCCCATCAGTTAAAAAGCGTTTCAGTTTATTAAAATTTTTAAGCGGTTTATTGATATGAAAATCATTCTTTATCTTTTGGGAATAATAGTAATAGCGGGAATAGTATTAGGTAATGCGCCCATCGATGTTCCCACCGAACCCAAACTAGGTGGCCTCGCGCCTCTCCCCGGCTCTATAACCGAAGGCACCTCCACTGCCGGATGGACCGATGATGGCTCTATCGTGCGCCTGAACACACAGGCAGATAATGTCGGTATCGGTACAGTGAATCCCTCGCAAAAACTACAAGTGCAGGGGAGCGCTTATATAACTAATAATTTAAGCATTAGCGGGGGATCGATAGATTTTTCTAATGGCCCTTCGACAACCACGATAACAAAAGTAACTAATGGTAATCTTGGCTTCGGCACAAGCACCCCAAGCGCTGAATATTCTTTCGGCGGCGGGATAATGGCGCCCGGCACAACAACATTTAGTACGGTTATGTTTGCTTCTTCAACCTTCGGTGTCTTGGGCCGTAAATATACTTGGCCGGCTGCTGATGGCACGGTTAATCAGGCCTTGATTACTAATGGACAGGGTGTCTTTTCTTTTGCTTCGGTTACATCGTTGCCGGCAAATACTAGCGCCTCATCATCGTTGGCTAATGATGGATCCGGTAATTTAATCTGGTCTACCGAATCCGGTTGGCAAAAACTTAAGGAACTCACCGCCGATGTTGCCACGGGAACAATGGGCATTATTCAACTTCCAGTAAGAAGCGAATATGAAATTATAATCAATATTGTATCGGTTGCTTCAGCGGGTATACCTAGAATAAGATTTAATCTTGATGCCGGAACTACTTATGGATATACGGTAGTCGAGGATTCGGTGAGATGCGGTAATGGAGGTTCGGGATGCGCTAGTACAGATAATCAGTTAATACTTGCTGGAACGAGTACGACTTCACCCGCGTATTATAAAATTTATATTCACAATGAAGCAACGCTTCGCAAGTTGGTTAAATTTGAGGGTAATAGTAGTCCAAGCGCAGCTATCGCTCCAATAAATTACAATGGTTCTGGCGTTTGGAATAATACAGCTGATTCTATAAGAGATTTTCAGCTTATAACCGGAGGTGGTAATTTTGGCGCGGGAACAAAGATAAAAATTTACGGGAAAAACTAATTTGCCTAAAATCCAAATCCCAAATCCATCAGTTAATAGGTTTCGCGGAATTTTCCCGGGCCAATTCAGCGGTGAAATTTTTTTAGGTAAAAATATAGATTTAGAAAAGTCCAAAAGCAAAGTTCAATTAGCAGATTCTTTCAGCGCTTTAGCAACTTCTGCCTCTGTGGGATTTGCGGCTCTAACAACTCCGGTAGCTTTCGTCCGTTCTTCTGCTGATGGCACCGACCGCTGGTGGGCAAATGCGGGTAGTTTATATAAAACAACTAATACCGATCCCGAAACTGGTTGGGCTTTGGATGCCATTGGCTCGAGCCCAACAGCCGCACTCTACGATATGATTGATTTCGCTGGCGCGCTTATAGTCCCAACCTCCACCAATCTATCGCGTTTAGCCTCCGGTGTTTGGACCGCTTCTTGGTGGACATCGCTTACTGGTGCCTCTGCATTATCAGCCGCCCCTCACCGCTTTGCTATTTTTGAGGGTGCTTTAGTCGTGACCGATGGACGATTCATTAACGATTATGATGGCACCATAGTCCGCGACCCCGCACTTACCCTCCCCGTTGGTTTTGAAGCACGCTGGGTTAAAGTTTGGCGCGATCTGCTATTTATTGGCGGCATAGATACTGTTGGCCGCGAAGCCAATGTCTATACTTGGAGACGCACACTAACTACTTATGAATCGGCTTTCCCCATAGGCGATACCGAGGCGCTCTGTTGTTTCGTGGTAGATGTGCCTTATATCGTTACCAAGAAAGGCGCGATTAAAAGATTTAATGGCGCGGGCTTTGAACTTGTTCAGCAATTCCCGACAGTTGAATTAAACAAAGCCATAACCTTAATTCATCCTAATGGTATCGCGGTTCAAGAAAATATAGTCAGAATGTTGGTTAATTTTGGAGCTTCCGCCGATATAAGAGTTCTATCTGGGCTTTGGACTTTTGATGCCTCTAATAATAATCTTTATCATTCGGGTTCGGTGAAGAATAGTATCGGCGCTGATTATGCACAGCATGAATTGGTAGATGTGGGTGCCGTAACGCTTACCACTCCGACGCAAGGATCGTATCTCATAGGCGCGCGCCCTTATGTGGATTATGGAGCATCCACTTCTCGTTACGGTATATTTTCATCCGATGAGGAGAATACTTCTAACAGAGGATATTTTATTACGCCTAAAATTCCTTCTGCTGACGCGAGAAACTATTGGAGATATATAACTGCTAAAGTTTCAAGATTTCAGGGAGCGGGCGATAGGTTGAGGGTATATTTCAGGCAACAAGAATCTACGACTGTTCCATTTGACGCGCCGAGTTATGAGAATATCACGTGGGTTGATACGACTCATTTCACGGGGAGTAATAGTAGCGTACAAGCCGGTGATTTAGTAGAAGTTATAGCCGGAGATAATGCCGGGGCCTTAGAGCGAATTACTGCCATAGCCGCTGGCTCGCCCAATACTTATACCATTGCCACAGCCGTATATGCTTCGACTGCGGTCGCGCGCGCGAGATATATAAGGGCAAACGATATTGGGAATATTTCATCGCAAAGTGTGGAGGAGTCAAGATTTATTGTTGGGGCTAAAAGTAATTTTTGTCAATTTATTTTTCAGTTAGTGGGGGATGAGCAATCACCGAAAATTGAGCGGCTACTTTTGGAATTTGATGCGGTGCCGTTATAAAATATGCCCAACGAAATCCAACAAATAAAAGATACTCTGGCCACGCACCAACACAGTGGATCTGATGGGTCATCTAAGATTGCCTTACTGGATTGGAAGATTATAGCCCGGAATACCTTACCGGTAGCCGCGACCTCTTTAGTGATGGATAATATACCGTCGAGGAGTTTTTTGAGGGTATTGATTCAGTATGGGGCTAGGAGCACAACCGGCAATGTTCTTTTAAGAATGAATAATGACTCGGCTGGAAACTACACGTTTATAGAGGAGACTACGGCCTCGGCTAGAGTATCACAAACGGAGATCGA
>CAYIWX010000036.1:3130-6113 GCA_964367305.1 uncultured Candidatus Saccharibacteria bacterium | reverse complement strand
TGACGATTACGCTCACCATCCGACAGAAATCAAAGCGACGCTTCAAGCTTTTCGCGAGAAATTCCCTAAAAAGAAAATTATCTGTGTTTTCCAGCCGCATCAGGCCCACCGCTTGAAAAACCTTTTTGAAGATTTCGTGAATGCTTTTGATCTTGCCGACCACTTAATTCTTCTGCCAATCTACGAAGTTGCCGGCCGCGATAAGCCGCACAGAGGTTATACCTCGGCCGATCTGGCTAAAGCGATTAAAAAACAAGAAACAAGAAACAAGAAACAAGATACCGTAACCTATCTCCCCTCCCCCAACCGCCTTCGTCGTTTCTTGATTGAAAATTGTAAATTGAAAATTGAAAATTGCGTAATAGTCATGATGGGCGCTGGCGATATCGTTAATTACACCAAATCATTGCTCAAAAAATAGAAGAGAAATCTCTTGTTAAGCGATAAAACCATTGCTATTATTTACTAGTTGCTAGCAAAAGTCATTGGAAATTAGTAATTAGAAATTAGAAATTTAAGATATGTATTATTCTGACGAAAAACATTTTAAATCTCTTTGCGGCTATGAAATCGACGGGTTTTGGTACCCGCGGGTAACGAAAATTGTTGACATCAAAGCCAAGCCGGCCCTGTATCGTTTCTACGCAAAAATGGAAAATTTTGCGGCGGCGGAGAAAATGACAAAGCAATCAGCAAGCGAAGGCACGCTTATTCATGAAACGGTTGAAAAACTATTGACTGGAGAAAAGCCAGAAATCCCCCCCCTTGTCGTTCCCTCGATCAAGGCTTTTATGGAGTTTATTTTAAATAAAAATATTCACGTTGATCCGCAGTACGTTGAAAAAAGATTGGTAAATTATGAGCATCGCTATGCGGGAACTTTGGACGCCGTCGCTTTAATTGACGGCAAATTGGGGATTTTGGATATCAAAACTTCGCAGGAGATTTATCGGGACTACAATCTCCAAACCTCAGCTTATATGGCGGCAATGAAGGATCGGGTTAAGGGATTAGAGACGCGGTGGATTTTGCGGATTGACCAAGCTCGGCCTTGTATTCACTGCGGAGCGCGTTTGCGGAGCAAGGGTGGCAAAGACCAAGTGAAAATCCAATGGAACAATCCTTTTATGAGGAGCTGTCAGCATGAATGGGCGGACATGGAAGGAAAAATTGAATTGCAGGAGTTCCCTTATTGGGAAGATGACTTTGCGGCATTTTTAGGAGCAAAAAAATTATGGGAATGGGAGAACATTGATTGGTTGAAGAAAGTTGGGTATTTGTAGAGAACAAATATTTATTTATGTTTGATTGGATATTAAGTAGTTTGTTACCGAGAAAAAATTTAAAGACAGAACCACTCGTAGAAACCGAAACACATTACACGACTGGTTCCCACACTCTATATATTATTATTCCTCCTTGGCGCGGAAAGTTGGATTATTTTCAACGTCTTCGGAATAAAATAAGAAAAGAAGGAAATTCTTTTATTGAATATCAATTCGCTTCCGGAATATTGTCTCCAGATATTGAAAATACGAGAGATTTGTTCATAAAAATAAGAAACAAGATCGTTAATGAAATTAAAAGTTTAAACTCACAATATAAATTTTCGGAAATCGAGGTCATTGGAGTAAGTCTTGGTTGTGTAGAAGCTTTGATGATAGCCAACGCAAATCCATACGTAAATAAAATAACGCTTGTCGTTCCCGGAAATAGTCTCGCCTCATCTGTGTGGTATGGACTCAGAACCCGATACATTAAGGGGATTATAGAAGCAAAAGGCACAACCTTGGATGTTCTGGAAAAAGAATGGAGTATATTAGCGCCAGAAAATAATATAGATAGTCTTCGTGGAAAAAAGATCAACGTATGGCTATCAAAAAACGATAAGGTAATCCCCTATTATTTGGGAGCAAGACTAGTTGATCGGATGAAATCGATGGGTTTGAACCCCACTGTAAAAATCAATGAGCGATTAGGACACTACGGAACAGTTTTGAAATTCTATTTATTCCCTGCAACATAACAAATTCGGCATTCAAAAAATTGGGTGTTATGCTATAGCATAACACCGGTGTAGGGCTGGGTAAGCTTGTTCATTTTAATTTTCATCCCATCAACCCAACTCACAAAAAAGTTCCTAAAATCAAAAAGCCGTGGAATTGGTTCCACGGCTTCGCTTTTATAAATTCGTTCTCAACCTATCCGGCCGAAAAGTTTCCCACGCAGTTCCTGCCAGTAGGGATTCCTGGTCTTTGAAACGATACGATGGGTAGCTTCGAGCATAATATCTAGATCGCCAAAAGTGCTAAAGTGAACTTCGGCCAAGATGAGCATCAGGGCCTCATCTCCCCACTCCGGCAATCCTGAAAAGGAAAAGATGAGAGTGCCGATTCTAAGAGCGCCACCCCATTCATTGGCTTCTTCGTTCCGGCTTTCCCAACTTGCTTCGTGCTCTGGATGATTTGCAAGGCGCTTCGCTTTCTCCTGACAAAAAGCCAAGTACTTCTCTTTCTTTTCTTCGGGTACTGTGCCGATGAGGGCCGGCTCAAAAAGCGGATTTCCTGTTCCTGCATCAGCAAGACAGAAATATCCACCTGTCTTCCCTTCCCACTCTGGCACCCCAATGTGGAGAATATCAGACAAAAGTTGTCGGAGATCAAAAACCAACTGGACGTATTCCGGGTAGAGCATTTCCACCTCCGTGGGTTTTAATTGCTCCGCATAATATAACACTTCCCACTTTATTTTGTCAAACCTATTCCGAAAAGTTCCCGGCGAACACAAGTTGCCCTAGGTTTAAACCTAGGGCAACTCTATTATGTTTATAAAAAAATCCGCCAATGAGGCGGGTTTTGTGTGTCAAGAGGGTAAAAACACCCGCTTTTCTGGAGCGGGCACTAAAATAGCTCGGAAATATATTTAATATTTCTCGGCGTCTTTTTCTCGGAGAAAACCGAAGCGTTTCGCGAGGTTTTGAGCA
>CAYIWX010000036.1:0-3030 GCA_964367305.1 uncultured Candidatus Saccharibacteria bacterium | reverse complement strand
TTTCTCGGCGTCTTTTTCTCGGAGAAAACCGAAGCGTTTCGCGAGGTTTTGAGCAGTAAGGGACATGTCCTCTGCGACCCTAACTTCATCCCCCGCTTTCCTAAGTAACTCTAATCTAACCGTGACAGATTCTGCATTTGTTTGAGGGCTCGATCGATAAAAAATAAGAAGTGAGTCGCTTGTTTCAGCTGCACGACGAAACCTTGAATGTAAGTGAAGAAGTACGCTATCGACAACCGGCCGAACAATCAACCGAACAATCAACGTCTCTTCTTCAGAAAATGATCCCAGAGGAACTGGAACGCCAAAATATTGTTGGAATCTATCTCTCTTAATATCATTAATAACTATTGGCACCAATATGTACGCGAATATTGCAACAATGACCACAACTATCAAAAATTCGATAAACGTGAATCCCTTCTCAGTCTTCTTCACTTTCAAAATCTCCTCGTTTGATTTGCTGGTAAGTATTCTACTAGTATAAGAGTACCATGTCAACCCATTCGATGAACTCAGGGCAAGCCGAGTGGCTCAAAAATTATCCGGCAAATAGCTTGGTGCAAAAGGCTTATAAATTTGCGGAGGTTGCCCACAAAGACACGAAACGCTTAAGCGGCGAACCCTACATCAACCACTGTCTTGCGGTAGCGGAAACCGTCCATGATTGGCACTTGGATGAGGCCTCGATTGCGACAGCGCTTCTTCACGACATTGTCGAAGACACGCCCCTTACAATAAAAAAAATCGAAAAAGAATTCGGAGAGGAAGTCGCATTCCTCGTTGATGGCCTCACAAAACTTGATACCTTCAAATATCCGGAGAAAGATCCCCAGGTTGAAAATTTAAGGAAGTTGATAGTTTCTTTCAGCCGTGATTTGAGGGTGATCATCATCAAACTCGCTGACCGATCACACAACATGCGGACACTCGAAGCCCTACCCGAAGAAGACCAGCGGAGAATTGCCCTTGAAACAGAAGACATTTACGCACCGCTCGCCTACCGCCTTGGAATGCAGCGCTTATCCGGAGAATTAAGGGACCTCGCCTTCCCCTATCTCCAACCGAAAGAATACGAGTGGCTTCTAAAAGAAGTGAAAGAAGAATACGAAGAAAGGCAAAACTATGCCGATCGCAAGGTGAAGCCGGCGATTTTGAAAGCTCTTGCTGAAAACAACATTAAACCGATTGTCGTTGATTCGCGGGCGAAAAGGTATTCCAGTTTATATAAAAAACTCCTCCGCTATGATATGGATTTATCGAAAATCTATGACCTTGTTGCGCTCCGGATAGTCGTAAATACCGTTGAAGAGTGCTACACCGCCCTAGGGATCATCCACAAACTCTGGCCGCCCCTTCCCGGCCGTATAAAAGATTATATTGCCCGCCCAAAACCAAACGGCTATAAAAGCCTGCACACCACCGTTTTTTGCATTGATAACAAGATCACCGAATTTCAAATCCGCACGGCTGAAATGCATGAAGAGGGCGAACTTGGAATTGCCGCCCACTGGGCTTATGAGCAAGTTAAGGACTCGGATCGCCACAAGAAAAATTGGACTGGGGTAAAAACAAGGAAAGAACTCTTGTGGGTTGAACAGTTAAGAAATTGGCAAAAATCTTTTACCGACCAAAAAGAATTTGTTGAATCACTGAAAGTGGATTTCTTCAAAGAGAGGATATTTGTAATAACGCCCCACAATGATGTGATTGATCTGCCGGTCGGAGCGACCCCGATCGATTTCGCTTACCGGATTCACAGCGATATCGGTGATTCGGCCGTTGGCGCAAAAATAAACGGCAGGTTGGTGCCGCTCGACTACAAACTTGCTTCAGGCGATGTAATCGAGATCCTCACCCAAAAAGGAAAGAAACCTTCCGAGGATTGGCTCCGTTTTATTAAAACTCCGCTTGCAAAAGACCAGATTAAAATCGCCCTCCGGGAAAAACAAAAAGCTCTAAAAGAAAAAGCGAACGAAGGGTACTTAGAATTCAAAATAACAAACCAAGACAGGCCGGGGTATTTAAAAGATGTCACCAAAACTTTCGGCGATATGAAAGTAAACATCACCTATCTCCATAGCTTAACCGACCATCGCGGCGCATTATCGACCGTCATAATCCGAACCGCCGCACTCACCAAATCACGCCTCGAGCAAATTTTGGTCCGTCTCAAAAAAATATCAGGAACGAAAGAGGTAAGTTACAAATTAATTAGATAGGTTTCGCTTGAATGGGAGGTGGATTAAACGATCCCCTCTCCGAAAAAACGGGAGATTATGTTTTGCCACTCCTCCTCTGAATAAAATTGGAGGATAACTTTTCCACGAGGGCCGTTTTTGACAAGCTTTACGGGCGCGCCAATCTTTTCTTCAAACTGCTTTCGCCAATATTCGCTTTGAGGATCGTGAATTTTTGGCTTTTCAACTTTTTCGCGGAGTGCTCGAACGCTCAATTTTTGCGATAAAAGCGCCGCAAAAACTCTTTCCTGTTCTTCGATATTTGAGATTGAAAGAAGCATCCGCCCCTGACTTTCGTTCACTTTTCCTTGAGAAATCGCCTCTTGCATGTGGAGCGGAAGGTTCAAAAGCCGCATTGTGTTTGCAACGACTTCCCGGCTCTTCCCGACCCTAACTGCCACTTCTCGCTGAGTTAAATTGAATTCATCCTGCAATCTTGCATAGGCCTTTGCTTCCTCAATCGGGTTTAGATCGCTCCGCTGGAGATTTTCAATAAGCGCCATTTCGAGCTTTGCCCGATGCTCATCCACTCGTTTTACAATTACCGGCACTCTGGGCATTCCTAAAAGTTTTGCCGCCATAAGCCGCCGCTCGCCAGCCAAAAGCTCATAATCCACTTCAGCGCCAAGTTCGGTTTCTTTAACTAGTTTTGAAACAACAAGCGGCTGAATTATTCCGAATTCCCGGATAGACTGTGCTAATTCTTTCAATTCTTCCTCATTAAAATGACGCCTCGGTTGAAAGGGATTTGATTGGATTTTCTCAACTTCGATTTGGAAAACCGATTCGT
>CAYIWX010000035.1:0-6126 GCA_964367305.1 uncultured Candidatus Saccharibacteria bacterium | reverse complement strand
AATGCCCAAAGACTCCGATCTTATAAAAGAAAAAATAGACCTCGTTGATTTTTTGCGAGGGTATCTTACTCTGCATCCCGCAGGCCGCAATTTTAAAGCGCTCTGCCCTTTTCACGATGAGAAAACCCCCTCATTTATCGTTTCACCTGACAGGAAAATCTGGCATTGTTTTGGTTGTGGTGCGGGCGGCGATGTTTTGGGGTTTGCAATGCGCTATGAAAATTTGGAATTTCCCGAGGCGATAAGATTTTTGGCGGAACGTGCCGGATTAGAGATCCGTTCAATAAATCCGGCAGTCGAAAAAGAATTCGGGATTTTGTACAAGCTTCACGACATCGCTAAGGATTTTTTCCAAAAAGAACTTCTGAAACACGAGGGCGCCCTAAAATACCTCAAGGGTAGGGGCCTCGAAGAAGAAACTATCCGCAATTTTGATCTAGGTTACGCTCCGGGCGGCGATTCTTTGACGTTGCATCTAATTAAAGAAGGATTTGACGTTTTAGATATCCAAAGAGCCGGCATGACCCATAAGAATTTAAAAGGATTATACCGCGATCGTTTCGAGAGTAGGATTATTTTTCCGATCAAAAACCAATTCGGAAGAACGGTCGCTTTTACCGGCCGGCTTCTTGAAAATCCGAACACTCCTTCGGATCTGCCCAAATATCTGAATTCTCCCGAAACGCCGATCTTCAACAAATCCAAAATTTTATACGGACTTTCTGAATCAAAAGCCGAGATATCGAAAACCCGGACAGTTTTTTTAATGGAGGGGCAAATGGATTATCTGATGAGTTCGCAGTCGGGCGTGAAAAACTGCGTTGCTGTTTCGGGCACTGGCCTTACAGAAGAACACTTAAAAAGGCTGCGGCGCATGGCGGATACGGTTATTGTCACTTTTGACAATGATGAGGCGGGTCTCCGGGCGCTTGAGAGGAGCTTGGACGTTTTTAATAACTTTGATTTCCACGTTAAAGTCATTGATTTGGGAGAATATAAAGATCCGGCCGAAGCGGTTCTCGCCCGCCCGGATTATTTAAGGGAAAAAGCGGAGGAAGCAATTCCGGCCTTTAATCATCTATTTAATTTTTATTTTGAGAATGAAGAAAACGTCCGGAATATCGCCCACAAGAAAAGAATTTTGCGTCACCTCCTTTCGAAAATAAAAAACGTTAGGAGTGCAGTTGAACAAAATATCTGGATCCATGAATTAGCGAGGCTTTCTGGAGTTAGGGAGGATGCCTTGATCGCTGAATTAAATCAGTTACCCCAGGACAAGGGAGGTGGCTTGGGTGTCCCCCCAAACGAACCGGAACCGGAAGAGCGGCTCGATAAGATCGCCTCAAGGCTTATTTCTTTAGCTCTTGCCGACGGGGACCATTTTAAGCAAGTTGTGGAAAAAATAGCGTTTTTTCCCGAGACTTATAAAGCGATTTTAAAAAATCCAAAAGAGGCAGGAGCGGATTTTTTGGCTTTGCGGTCGAGTTTTGACTTTGCGAAGGCCGAGAAAAAGGACTTAGATAGCGAGTTTCGTGATCTTTTAAGATATCTTGAAATAGAGTCTTTGAAAAAAGACAGAGCTTCAATCCAGGGAAAAATTAGGTTGGCAAACGTGAAAAACGTTGACGCCGAACCTTTAATGGATGATTTTCACAAAATCTCTAAACGAATTGACGAACTTTCGAGTTTCCTATAGATTACCCCCATATCTAACTAATCAAAACTTCTAAATTACTAGGCATGCCAAAAACAAAAAAGCGGAAATCGCTTAAAAAAAAATCTGTTCGTAAGCCCCTAAAAAAACAAGCAAAAAAAGCAAACTCGCTCGAAGGAGAATATAAAGAAAGATTGGAAGAACTTGTGAAACGCGGCCGGGGCAGGGGCTTCGTGACCGATGCCGAAGTGCTCAATTATTTTCCCCTAATTGAGCGTAACCTCTCATTTTTGGAAGAGGTTTATAACCGGTTGGAAAGAGAGGGAATTAAACTCCGAGAAACGGGGTCTCTCACCAAAACTGGAATACCTGAAGAGATCAGCGCCCAAGAATTAAAAGATGCGACTCGGATTGAACTAGGGCTTCCGGATGCCGTCCAGATGTACCTTAAGGAGATCGGGAGAACTCCGCTTTTGACTTCAAAGGAAGAAAAAGAATTAGCCAAACGAATCGAACAGGGTGACGAGCTGGCCCGCAAAAAATTAATTCAAGCAAACCTAAGGCTTGTCGTTTCGATTGCTAAACGTTACGTCAATCGCTCGCCTCACTTGGGAATTCTCGATTTAATTCAAGAAGGGAACATAGGACTCTCTCGGGCGGTTGATAAATTTGATTATCGGAAGGGATTTAAATTTTCTACTTATGCCACATGGTGGATTCGTCAGGCGGTAACTCGGGCTCTAGCCGATTATTCCCGAACGATCAGGATTCCGGTGCATATGGTCGAGACTATAACAAAATATACTCAGATTAAACGCCGTTTGATGCAAGAGCTCGGTCGCGAGCCTTTACCCGAAGAAATTGCGGCAGAAATGAATATGGACGTTGATAAAATTCATTATATCCAGAAAATCTCACAAGAGGTTGTTTCGCTCGAATCCCCAATTGGCGACGATGACGAAGATTCCACCCTTTCTGATTTTATTAAGGACGAGACATCTTTAAGTCCGGATCAGTTGGCAAACCAAGCTCTTCTCAAAGATCAAATCCGTGAAATTTTAATTGATTTGACGGAGAGAGAAAGGAGAATTCTTTCGATGCGGTTCGGTCTTGAGGATAATATTCCCCACACTCTTGAAGAGGTCGGGAAAATTTTCGGCGTGACCCGCGAACGTATCCGTCAGATCGAAGCAAAGGCCTTGGAAAAGATCCGCGCCCACCATAAAGTTAAAAAACTCGAAGGTTACTAAACAAAAATGGCAAAAAAACTTTTTCGGATGTGTATTGTGTTGGGTTTGGTGCTGATTTTTTACGCGGTGACTTTAAGCCCAACTTACGGAGAAGCGGAATCGTTGGATAATTTCCGCCCCAAAGTTTTACCGACAAACCCGTTTTATTTGCTTAAAAACCTGAAAAGGGGTTTTGATAGGATATTGACTTTAAGTTCGAAGGGACGGGTAGAACTTGATTTGCGGATTTCTGAAGAAAAAGTACAAGAAATCAGTGCTCTTTCGGGGGATAAGAAAGATAATTCTAAGGAAATCGAAAAGCACCTCAAAAGTTTTAACGGAGACTTAGGAAGATTAAAGAAAGACTTAGCTGTTTTTAAGAGTAAGAATAAAGAGAACGGCAAAAAAACATTCGATCTGGTTTTTGATTCGGTTTTGGCCCAGCACCACGCTTTTGAAAATCTGGAGATCGAATCCGGAAAATTTAGAAATCTTTTCGGGGCGGCTCGCGGCGAATTGATCGGCGTTGTGGTTTTGGTATCAGATTTGAACGGGAATTCTTTTTTGGAAAAAACACTTCGATTTGCGGAAGAGGCGAAAGACCCATATTCGCAGTTCGGAATCATAGATTTGCTGGGAGAGTTTATAGATGATCCGGATTTCAAAGAATTTAAAAAAATCATCACTCTGAAGAACGACCTTATTTGGGAATTTGAGGGTGGCTTAAAAGCTCTAGGTGATGGCGAAAGAGAAAGATTTTTTAATAACCTTCGCCTTGTAACAGCAAGCAAATTCTTAGCCTTTGAGGATATAAGAGAAATTTTGACGGATATCGACCTGAAGAGCCGGTTCAATTCTTTAAGAGCGAATGAGATTGACAAAGGGGAGGCGGAAGGTTTATTTGACGAGGAAGAAGCAAACGCGGTCATTAAGCTTGCTGAAGGAAGTATTTCAGCGTTTGAAAAAGAATCGGCTAATGGAGAGAAAATCCCCAAAGAAACCGCCAGGCGTTTTATGGAACAGGCTCAGATCAATTTAGAACAAGCTCAAAAATTTTTGGCTGAAGGTCGTTTTAGCTCCGCTCTTCCGCAAGCTGGAGCGGCCCGGGCCGGAGCCTTGAATGGTTTGTCCCAAATACTAGAGAGCGAAAAACAAGAAGAGACGAATCAGAAGCTGAGGGTTGAATTCGATAGACTGAAGAACGAAGCCAAGAATAAAAATCAAAATGAAGAGAACAACCAGAAGATTTATTCGCTTTTCGGTGAGGCCGAAAAATATCTGGTTGTTCCGAAAAATATCGAAGAGTTAAGGAAGGCAAAGGTAATTTTGAGTGAATTGAGAAACCTTCTCGCAAATTATTAGTATGACATCTGTAGAAATAAGAAAAAAATTCTTGGAATTTTTTTCCGCCAAAGGCGGATCTCCGCCGGAGGCGGATGGGCCTCGGGCGCACGCCTCGGGCGGAGAAAAAAAAGGACACAAGATTGTTCCCTCTTCATCTTTAATTCCAGACGATCTATCGGTTCTGCTTACCACCGCCGGAATGCAGCAATTCAAGCGTTATTATACGGGAGAGCTTGATGCGGATAAGGATTTCGGCGCAAAAAGCACCGCTTCGGTCCAGAAATGTTTTCGGACCTCGGACATTGATGAGGTGGGGGACGAGTCACACCTTACTTTTTTCGAGATGCTTGGGAATTTCAGTTTCGGCGGCTACTTTAAGGAAAAAGCGATAGAGTACGGCCGTGAATTTATTGAGGATGTGATGGGTTTAAAAATAGATTATGTGACCGTTTTTGACCCCGCAAAAATACCAGATGGGGATTGGCGAAAGGGCGTGCCTTTCGACGAAGATTCCTACAATTTTTGGAAGAAAGCTCTGTCAGAGAAGAAAATCCGACGAGCCGGTATTGATAATTTTTGGGGACCGACTGGGAGTGAAGGGCCCTGCGGTCCCACGACCGAAATCTACGTAAACGGTCTTGAAATTTGGAACATAGTTTTTAACGAATATTATTGCTCTTCGGACAAAAAACTTACTAAATTAAAAACTCCGGGAGTGGATACCGGAATGGGTTTGGAACGCTTAGCGATGGTTTCGCAAGGGGTTCGAAACATTTTCGAAACTGATCTTTTTTCGCCACTTATGAATTTTTTGCCCACGGCGGCAACCGAAAGAACAAAGCGAATTTTAGCCGATCACGCTAGAGGTATTGCTTTTTTGATTTCAGACGGAGTTCGTCCCTCGAATAAAGAAGCCGGCTATGTTTTAAGGCGTCTCATTCGTCGTCTCGTTACCCATTTTTATCTCGCGGATAGATCTCTCGATCCAGAGCATATTTTTGAAGAAGTTTTTGAGATCTATGAAAGATTTTATCCGGATTTGAATAGAGAAGTAGTTCTTGAAGAATTTAATGCCGAGTGTGAGCGTTTTTTGAAAACGCTTGCGGCGGGTTTGAAAGAACTTGAAAGAGTGAAAGCCTTGAACGCGGAGAGCGCTTTTATGATTTTTTCAAGTTATGGATTGCCGTATGAGATTATTAAGGAACTTGGCGGAGAAAGGGCAAAAAAATTAAGTCGTGAAGATTTTGATAAAGAATTCGTAAAGCACCAGGAAATTTCTAAAGCTGGAGCGGAAAAAAAGTTCGGCGGCCACGGACTTATTTTGGATACCGGTGAGCTTAAGGCGGGGAGTGAAGAAGAACTCCAAAAAGTGACACGGCTTCATACCGCAACCCATTTATTGAACCAGGCACTTCGTGAAGTGCTTGGCTCTGAGGTTGAACAGCGCGGTTCGGACATCACGACCGAACGGACGCGTTTCGATTTCACTTTCCCTAGAAAAATGACTGCAGAAGAGGTAAAAAAAGTTGAGGAAATCGTAAACCATAAAATCAATGAAGATTTGCCTGTAAATTTCAAAGAAATGCCGAAAAACGAGGCCGAAAAAACCGGTGCGCTTCATTTTTTTAAGCTAAAATATCCGGAAAAAGTGAAGGTTTATTATATCGGAAAGTCATTGAAGGAAGCTTGGAGCAAAGAATTCTGCGGCGGTCCGCACGTTTCACATACTGGCGAAATCGGCAAGTTCAAAATTATAAAAGAAGAAGCGTCATCGGCCGGCATCCGCCGCATCCGCGCCACCGTCAAATAAATAAAGATATGGAGAATTTAGAACAAAGAATACAGAAAGTAGAAATTAGAAACGAGAATGTAGAAGCCGATAAAGCTTGGGAAACGAGC
>CAYIWX010000034.1:2973-6338 GCA_964367305.1 uncultured Candidatus Saccharibacteria bacterium | reverse complement strand
CTATTGGGCGCGATCAGCCTGTTATCCCCGGAGTAGCTTTTATCCGTTGAGCTCTGGCTCCATCATTTGAAACCAGAGGATCACTAACTCCTGCTTTCGCATCTGCTCGACTTGTAAGTCTTGCAGTCAAGCTGGCTTATGCGTTTGCACTATCTTTGCCATTTCCATAGGCAAATAGCCAACCTTTGAACGACTCCGTTACAATTTAGGAGTCAACCGCCCCAGTTAAACTACCCACCTGACACTGTTCCCTCCCTTTAGGGAAGGTTAGAACTAAAACTCCAACAGGGTGGTGTTACACTTTTGACCACGCTCCGCGTGGAAATCCGAAATTCTAAATCCGAGATCCGAAACTATAAGAATTAATATTAATAGTTTTCATATAGTTTAGAATTTCGATATTCGTGCTTCGAATTTCTATGCGAAGCATAGTCTCCCACCTACTCTATACAATTAAAGTTTTAATTCAATATCAAGCTATAGTAAAGCTTCACGGGGTCTTTCCGTCTTGCTGCGGGTAACCGGCATCTTTACCGGTATTGTAATTTCACCGAGCCTTTCCCAGAGACAGTTTTCAGACCGTTATGCCATTCGTGCGGGTCGTAACTTACACGACAAGGAAATTCGCTACCATAGAACGGTTATAGTTACCGCTGCCGTTCACTAGGGCTTAAGTTCCCGCCTTGTCCTTGCGGACTCAGCGGTCTCCGTAACCTACTAGCACTGGGCAGGCATCAGCCCCTATACATCCCTTATACAGGTTCGCAGGGACCTAAGTTTTTGGTAAACAGTCGCCTGAAATACTTTTGCTGCGGCCCCAACCGCGCGCAGCGCGGAATTATCAATTTACAATTTCCAATCAAATCTCAATGAATCAATTTTCAAACATATATTTTTTTTGTTTGATTATTAAAACATTGAAAATTCAATGAAAATTGCCTTTAGGCATTCTATTTGATCATTGAAAATTCTGTGCTACGCACAGCTAAGGCAGTGTTTATCCCGAAGTTACACACGCTTTTTTGCCGAGTTCCTTTGGGAAAGTTAGCTCGATCACCTTGGTATTCTCTACCCATCTACCTGCGTCGGTTTCCGGTACGGATGCTAAAAGTAGTTAATTGTCGCTTTTCTCGTCGTTTATTCAACTTTACCTTTCAACCATACGATTGGCAAAACCTCCAAAACGCGTCCCGACAACATAGTCTTTTAGCAGTCGACGAATATCAACGCCGCTTCCATCACCCTCACGGGCTAAGGGTCCGACTAACCCCCCGCCGATTATCGTTGCGGGGGAAACCTTAGATATTTGGTGCCCCGATTTCGCATCGGGGTAATTCGTTACTCATACCAACATTCTCACTTCTTAGCCGTCCAGCAAACCTCACGGTTCACCTTCACCCAACTAAGAACGCTCCCCTACCACACCGCGCTCTGCGCGGAATTATCAATTTACAATTTTCAATTTCCAATCAAATCCCAATGTCTAAATTTCCAAATATTTGAAAATTAATTTATTGAAAAATTGAATGAAAATTGCCTTTAGGCATTCTATTTGATCATTGAAAATTCCGTGCAAAGCACGGCATCCGCATCTTCGGTGCTCCAACGACCTTGCGGTGTCGGAGTCCCGACTTTGACGTCGGGAATAATTTTGAGCCCCGTTAAATCTTCGGCGCCGTCTTCCTTGACCAGTGAGCTGTTACGCTTTCTTTAAAGGATGGCTGCCTCTAAGCCAACCTCCTGGTTGTCTGGGGATTACGACATCCTTTCCCACTTAAATTATACTTAGGGACCTTAGATGGCGGTCTGGACTCTTTTCCTCTCGACTGTGAAGCTTAGCCCCCACAGTCTGACTATCCTGCTAAAATTAATAAAATTTGGAGTTTGATTAGTCACCCGCCTTTCGGCGGGTTAACTATCCAGAGCTCTACCTTTATTAATCAACACAGAATGCTATACCTATATATATTTCGGGGAGAACCAGCTATTTCCGGGTTCGATTGGCATTTTACCCCTATCCACAAGTCATCCCAGAGCTTTGCAACGCTCTTGAGTTCGGGCCTCCCCTCGCCTGTTAAGGCGGGTTCACCCTGCCCATGGATAGATCACCCGGTTTCGGGTCTAGTGACAGCAACTGACGCGCTATTCGCACTCGGTTTCCCTACGGCTTTATTCATTGCTGAACTTAACCTTGCTGCTGCCAGCTAACTCGTTGGTTCATTCTACAAAAGGCACGCGGTCACCCCGCCAATGGCGGGGCTCCCACTCTTTGTAAGCTAAAGGTTTCAGGTACTATTTCACTCCCCGTTTAGGGGTACTTTTCACCTTTCCCTCGCGGTACTAGTTCACTATCGGTCACGGAAGATATTTAGCCTTGGGAGACGATCCTCCCGTCTTCCTGCTAGCTTTCACGTGGCTAGCAGTACTTATCCCTTTGCATAAATGCGTTGGGTGATGATAATAGTCGAAATTTCCCTTTCGTCTACGGGGCTTTTACCCTCTTTGGCTGTCCTTTCCAGGTTCCTTCGACTAGAAAAATTTCCTTGCTATCATCAGGCTATTCCCTCGGGACGAATCCCTCGGGATAATCCCTTTTCGCTCGCCGCTACTTGGGGAATCACATAAAAGCAAATGCAAAATGCAAATCTCAAAGTGCAAAATTAATTACACTCTAAAACTGCATCGCATCTACTTTTATCTCACTTTAAATGAGTGTTGTTTTCTTTTCCTCCGGTTACTAAGATGTTTCAGTTCACCGGGTACCCTCCCCGCCACACATCCCCAAGAACGACATAAATTGAAATACCTTTTAATGAGATCCCTAAATTTATCGGATCTTAAGGTTTTATGTCGCACCGGGGGATGTGGGCGGGGTTCCCGCCTCTTCGGCGGGAGGGTTGCCCCATTCGGAAATCTTCGGATCAAAGGATGTTTGGCTCCTCCCCGAAGCGTATCGCACGCCTTCTGCGTCCTTCATCGGTCTTCCGTGCCAAGGCATCCACCGTTAGCTCTTATGGAAAAATCTATTTGGCCCCAGCACTAGTTATTCGAATGCTTCACTCGGATTATTCATCCGTGTTCCGCTTCGTATAACAGTTCGGGGCAGGTAGAACAACTACCAAGGCACTGATAACAAATTTTTAAGTTACAACTTAAAAAATTTAAATTACTAAATTCTAAGCTCTAAATCCTAAACAATTTGAATTTTGTAATTTTGAATTTGGAATTTGTTTAGAAATTAGAAATTAGGATTTCGGATTTTAAACTAAAAACCGCCCAACGGCGGATAAAAACAACTCAAAATTAAACTTTTTGAGGTTTTCTTAACCGCTTACCCCCTTTGACAAATTGTCGGCTTGATACAT
>CAYIWX010000034.1:0-2873 GCA_964367305.1 uncultured Candidatus Saccharibacteria bacterium | reverse complement strand
AAAAAAGAAAACGGGAAAAATAGCTCTTTTTGGAAAGTCGTATTTTCCCCGTTTCTCTTCATTTTATTTCTTTGCGCAGTTTTTCCAAAAAATCTTGAGCAGTATCTTTGCCGCCAAGCCCAAAGGCGAGCCCGCCAGCTATCGCTAGAAAAGCGACTAAGCCAATAAACATCGTCCGAATCAGAGTTTCCGCAATTCCCAGCTGGCTTAAAACTGCCAAAATTGTAAAAATTATAATCGCGTAGCGAGCTACCACACTAACCGTTTCTGCCATATGAAAACCAGCAGCCATCAGTGTTCCTTTAATAACATTAGCCAGAAAATACGCCAATACTAAACCAATAAGCAAGATTGCCCCGGCAGCGGCAACTTGAGGGACATAACCTAAGATATTGTCAAAAAAACGCGCCACATCCGGAAGTTTTAAAGTATTGGCAGCCGCCATAAAGGCAACTAAATATACTATCCACTTAGCAACTGACGAAAGCAAAGCGGTAGCATCTTTATCAATGTTTCCCTTTTTGAGGATGTCTTCAACTTTGGCTTTTTCAAAGAGGGTCTGGAGACCAATCACTCTAAAAATTCGATCAATAATGATGGCAATCACCATCCCGACTATCCAGCCAATAATAAGAATGATCGCCGCCCCAATCAAACTGGGGAGGAAATTAATGAAACGATCCCAAATGATTTGCCAAGAGTCTACCACTGCCTGTGTCCAGTCTTGAATAACCATCTTACAATCCTATAATTATCATTAAACTGCCCTTTGATTAAACTTAAGGACAGGGATAGTTCGACCCAGCTCCTCCAGCCCCTCCTTATAAGGAGTTCACTATCCACAGCTTTAAAATATAACAGGTTGGAGAAGAATTCAATTAGTTTGTCAAGTGCCCTAGTTCAACTATAAGCCATTCGAAACTCTCGCACTTGACCCAGGCACCCGCCTTAGGGCGTTTGTTATTTTTCTTGGAAATAAAACATGGGGTCAAGCCCCGCAAAATCCGCCAAAGGCGGATCGCGGGGCGCAGACCCCGCACACGACGCACTGCAACTATGTAATAGGTTTTGCAGTAAGGAGTTGTGGCGGGGTCAAGAGGTGCCAGCAATAAAAACGGGGGGATTTTTCCTGATATGGAGATATATTATTTAGTCTGACTTGTCAGCTCGGGCAAAGAATATAATGATGGTTTTTTAGCAATGATTTTATAGACATTTTCGATAAAATCACCACCGGCGTAACCGGCGATAAAGGCATAAAACTTGGTAACTTCCAAGGTACCGTCCATTTCCACCACACCCTTGACAAGCCAGCCGGCCGCCAATCCAACAATACCGGAGATACCAACCATAAGCAAAAAATACCACCATTTGAAGGAAACATTTTTGTACGAATACTGATACTTGATAAAACCAACAATCCCCCGAATCACTCCGCCAACAAACCCAGCGAGAAAAATTGTCCAATCCATTGAATCCTCCTTTAATATTATTTTTTGATTTTATTTGAATTGTCCCCACGCCCTGTGTGTATGAGACTCCACAGAGCAAACACACTCTCAACTCCCCGCCTAAATTGGTGGAGCTAGGCAGAATCGAACTGCCATTTGCGGTATGCAAAACCGCCGTTTTGCCACTAAACTATAGCCCCAGGTACCCCTCCTTTCTAAGGAGGGGTTAGGGGTGGTCTCAATTCCATTACAATTCGATCTAACACCCCCTCAATATTTTCTATAATTTCTTTATTCGTAAAACGCAAGAAACGAATACGAAATGCCTCAATATATTTTTGTCGCTCATTATCCATGGCTTGAGCTTTTTCGGAAAAATGATTTTCCCCATCGATCTCTATTGCGATCCTTGACGATGAACAATATAAATCAACAATATATTGATTGATTCCATATTGTCGACGAAACTTAAACCCCAGAACTTGCTTCGACCGCAACTTTTGCCATAACAATCTCTCTGCAAGAGTTAAATTGCACCGCAACATTTTTCGCCGTATTTTAAACTCGTTTTTATTAAATATCTTACCCAAAAACCCCTCCTGACCTCCCCTTATTAAGGGGAGGGACTTACCACGCCGCGGATGTTAAATACACCAAACTTCCGACAATCAACAATATCGCGATCAACTTCCACACCGTGTAAGTTCCGCCCATGCCGAAATAGCGTTCGGCCCAGTCCATCTTGCCGATCATCCGTACTAAAGGTTCTGTGTAGACTAAAATTAAAATCGCCAGCCCCGTGCAGACTAAAAAGATTAGAATTTTAACAAATACCATAGACTTCCTGTGATAATAATTAATTGCATTAAAAGTCCCCAATACCATTTGTTGGCAGGTAAATCATAATGAACTTTCTCATGAAGGAAGTGGATTTGCTTAAAAACTGGCAAACGATGGATAAACCGCAAAGGATTATTATCAACAATATCAATAAAAATCCCCCCTAAACCGCCAGCCATAATCACCCCAAAGTCTTGGCGATTTTTAAATAAAATAATTACCAAAAGCCAGACGATAATAAATTCAGTAGCGGCAAAAATATAAATCCAGGTTGGCCAAGGTTCAGTCTCCTGTTTTTGACGCTCGCCCGGCCAAAAAAAAGTTCCCGGGTCAGTATGAGGCAAAGCGTCAAGGACAAAATGTAATATCAACCCGATTAAAAATGCTACTGGCAAAGAAGTGGTAGCGGCAGAGGCAATCGCGGCGCCTGAAAGTAGGTGGGGAGTAATCGTCACTTCGCTCCTTATCAGTCGCTCAGTGTAAACTCTATCATCCTGACAGTTTACATTGAACGAAGTGAAATGGTGGGCACGGATGGAGTCGAACCATCCACCTCTTCTTTATCAGAGAAGCGTTCTACCG
>CAYIWX010000033.1:4756-6863 GCA_964367305.1 uncultured Candidatus Saccharibacteria bacterium | reverse complement strand
AGGAATCTGGTCTAGATTTAAGTGGAGTAAAATTGCCGAATGTTTTATATCGCGTTCGAGGTTGTAATGCCCGCAATCACACAGGTTATTTGGGCCGGATCGGGATTTTTGAAATTTTAAGAATTACCGAATCTGTAAGGAAGTTAATTATCTCGCCGAATTTTAATTTGGACAATTTAAGAAAAATTGCCCGCGAAGAAAGCATGATTACAATGTTTGAGGATGGCTTGAGAAAAATTGAGAAAGGTCTCACAACAATTGAGGAACTCTTCCGAATTATAAGAGAATGAGATACGCTTACACGGCTTCACAAACGGATGGTCAGATTGTGCAGAATGAATTTGAGGCGAGAAACATTGCCGAAGTCTTAAATTTTCTGACTTTAAAAAATTTAAAACCGATAAGCATTAAACCGATAGGCGTAAGAATGGCAAAGATAAAGTACTTGTTTGGGGGCAGAATTACTCTTACTGACCAAATTTTTCTTTCAAAGTATTTATCCTTAATGCTTAAGCTTGGCACGGGTCTTCTTCAGGCAATTGATATTTTAATTGAGGACTTCGAAAGACCGGCGATGAGATCTTTTCTTTTTGAAATCAGGTCAAATTTGGAAAAAGGATTGCCTTTTTTTGGAACGTTTGCCCGCTATCCCAAAGTTTTTAGCCAAGTTTACATTAATCTTGTAAGGGCAGGTGAAGCATCCGGGAACCTTGAAAAAGTTTTTGAGAATCTGACGTCTTCTTTAAGCAAAGAAAAGGTTTTAAGAGATCAAGTGCGGGGAGCGCTGGCTTATCCGGCCATACTTCTTGTAATGTCGGTTATGATTTTGGCTTTTTTAGTCATCTTTGCGCTTCCCAAGGTTGCGAATGTTTTTTCGGAAGCAGGATTAGAACCCCCTATTTTTTCAAGAGTCGTTTTCGCTGTCGGTTTGTTTTTTGGGGAATTCGGTCTTTATATTTTAGGCGTACTTCTCTTAGGGCTCGTTCTAGTTTTCTACGCTTATCGGAATTCGTTTACTTTTAAAAAACTAATAGGGAGTATAATTGCCGAAGTGCCAATTGTAAGAGATGTAGTTAAAAAAATCTCGCTTCAGAGGTTTGCGACGACCCTTTCTTCCTTGATCAGGGCCGGTATGCCGATTACCACAGGATTAGAAATAACTGCTCAAGCGGTGGGGCAGCTTGAACTTAGAGAAGCCCTGCTCCGTATTTCGCAGGAGGGTTTAGCAAAAGGATTGACTCTCGGTGAAGCCTTCAAAAAGGAACCATACTTTCCAAGAACCATTGTTAATCTTGTGGCTATTTCTGAAAAAGCCGGCCACATTGAAGAGGTTTTGGACACCCTTGCCGATTTTTATGTCTCGGAGATTGACAATTCTTTAAAAGCCCTAGTTTCCTTCCTCGAGCCCGTTCTTCTCATTTTCATAGGTTCGGTAATAGGTCTTATTGCTCTTGCGATTATCGTGCCGATTTATCAATTAACGACACAATTCTAGACGAAAATTTTCAATTTCAAATTTTTAATTTCCAATCAATGTCCAATGTTCTAATTTTGAAAATTATAAATTATGAAATCCCAATCCCTAAATCCTAAATCCTATATCCTAAATCCTCGCAGCGCTTTCACCCTCATAGAGTTATTTGTTGTTCTTGCGATCGTGGGTGCTATTCTGGTAGTCGGTTTTGGCGGCCTTTTTGGTTATCGGAGCAGCCAAAATCAGAAGTTAACGATGAATGAGATGGTGTTCCTTGCGAGAGATGTCCGGAACCGTTCTATTACCCAGGAAGCTGGAGTGGGGTGGGGAATTCGTTTTTCGAACACTTCCGGCGGAAGCGCTTATGAAGTTTTTAGTGGTTCGGGCTACTCCTCCTCTGCAGTAGAGAAAGTTTATTCGCCTCGGCGGGGCATAAAATTTAGCGAGCCGAGCCTGAATTTTTACGTTGATCAAGTTTTTACCCCCCTTACCGGCAAATTGCCGGTCAATAAAATTATTTCTTTAGTTACCGGAAAAAAAGATGGTTTGGTTGGGGATATTATTTTCCGTAAAGAGGGCCTAATTACCGTAAAACAAGAAAAAGGTTTGGCGGGTTATTGGCATCTAGATGAG
>CAYIWX010000033.1:0-4656 GCA_964367305.1 uncultured Candidatus Saccharibacteria bacterium | reverse complement strand
TCATTGGAAATTCAATGAAAATTAAAAATTGGAAATTAAAAATTAGTGAGCAGAAAGGTCAATCCCTTGTTGAAATCATGATTGGTTTGGGAATCGGCGCGCTTTTAATCGGTTCTGCGGTTTTGGCAATAACTTTTACCTTGCGTTCTTCTTCCTCGACTCAAACTCTCCGGTTGGCTTCAGAATTCAATCAAGATTTACTGGATCGGGTTAGGGCGTTTGGAAAATCGAACTGGCAAAATATTTATAGTTTAGATAAGGGGGAGAGCGAAAATTATTTTTTGAATCCTTCGGGTAGCAATCTTATTGCAATTAAAGGCGAGGAAGGAAAATTAGAAAACGATATTGGTGGTGGCCTTGCCGGTCATTGGAAATTTGATGAAGCAGAGAATCCGCCAATTGTTACTACTTATGACGCTTCAGGCAACAACAATACCGGAACCTTAACGAATGGTGTCACAAAAAGTTCGTCAAATTGTAAAATCAGCAATTGTCTGAACCTCGACGGAATAAATGATTATGTAAGTGTTCTAAATTCTCCGAGCATCGATGTAACTCAAAATTTAACTCTTTCTGTTTGGGTTAAGTTAAATACTTATGTTTCGGGAGGCACAAATACCGACAGGGCAAATATAGTTCAAAAAACTTCGCAGTATTATATGACTGTCGATTCAATGAACGGTACTTTCGATGTCTGGCTTCGTAATTTGACTCCTGTTCATACTTCCTCTACCTCGGTCGTTCCTTTAAACCAATGGGCCAATATCGCTATCACTTATGATGGGTCGAATATTAAATGGTATTTAAATGGTGTTTTAGATAAAACTTTAGCAACAAGTGGCGCTATAGGATCTTTTTCTTCTAATTTAGTTATTGGTGGAGAGCCGGGTTATGGTCGTTTTGCGAATGGTTATATTGATGATGTTCGTGTCTACAATCGGGCTCTTTCGCCCGAAGAAATCAAGCGCCTACACAACAGTTTAATTTTTAAAAGATTTTTTTTCGCTGAAAATATTTGCCGTTCTAACGATGCGGCAAACAACATTACGGGGGTTTTGCCCTGCACCCCTGGGTCATTAGAAGACTCCTCCACTCAAAAAATAACCGTAAAGAGCCAATGGATTACTAAAGCGCAGGTTGCTACGGAAATTGGACTTGTGGATTATATTACTCGCTGGCAGAATAGAATTTTCCATCAAACAGATTGGAGCGGCGGGTCGGGTGTTGAGGGGCCGCTCTTAGAGCCCGGCAGTAGTTATTCTTCTTCTACCAACATTGATACTACCGGAACGCTTGGTTCTATAAGGATAAAGGGGTTATAGATTATAATAGAATGATGAAGGTTAGAAATTTTCATGAAGCTATAGAAAAAGACCTAGAGAGACTTACCGCGGAAATTCAGGAGCAAAAAAACCGTCCCGAAACTCGGTCTCTTTCCGAGAGAGAAGTTCTAAAAAAATCGGTTCAGGCGATTTCAGGATCCTCACCTCAAGTTCAAGAACCGGCAATTCCTCTCCAAAAACCAAGTTCACCCCTCCCGACCTATTTGGATTCGGGTGATCCCAAAATCAAAGTTGAAGTTGAAAAATTGATAGACTTGATTTTTCACGAGGGCCTTTTTAAAGCCCTTAAAGAAGCCAAAAAACACCCTCCTTTTATTGAAGACGCTTTCCACGATGCTTTAGTTGATAAATTGCTCCCCGAACTAAAAGAAAAAGGAATCGTCTGATGGCAACTTATTTTTTTGCATTACTTGCTGCCCTAATTCTTTTTTTGGCTACAATCCTTTACTTATTTTCTAAGAGGTCCAAAAAAAGAAAGTTTTTAGACAATTTAAAATTGAAGCTTTTCTTGGTGAGATTGCCGAAAGTTAAAAAGGAAGGTAAGGATTTAAAGCAAGAGATTGGAATTTCAGAACAATTCTTAAGCGCTTTAACTGCTTTTAAGCGGCCTTTTGTATTTGAAGTGGCGGTACCCCACATCGGAGAGGAAATACATTTTTACGTTGCGGTAGAAGAGAGGCTTACGGAGGCTTTGGTTCGCCAGATTCAATCGGTTTGGAGCGAGGCGCAGGTCCAAAAAGTGGACGACTATAATATTTTTAATTACAGCGGCGCAGCTTCAGGGGTTTGGATAAGACTCAAAGAAAGGTTTATTTTACCGATCCGAACTTATGAGGAATTAAACGCCGATACTTTTTTACCCACCCTTGGGGGACTCGCAAAAATTAATGAACTTGGGGAAGGCGGAGCAATTCAGTTTGTGATAAGACCCGCCAACCATATTCTAAAAAAGCAAATTCAGTCGGCTTTGCGCGCTCTAAAAAAGGGGTGGAAGCTCAAGGAAGTTTTGGAACGTCCTCTTTCGCTTTCTCTATCTGATGTTACCGAAGCACTTTCTCCGAAAAACAAAAAAGAAATGCAAGAAAAAGTTTTGGATGAAGTGGCCATTAAAGCGCTCGAAAGAAAATTATCAAAACCTCTTTTTGGCGTAAATATTCGGGTAGTAACCTCCGCTCCCAAGCGTGAACAGGCTGATTCAATTTTAGAAGGAATAACCGCCGGTTTTTCCCAGTTTGGCGCGCCTGACCGAAACGAGATTATTCTCGTGAAACCTCGAAATTTGGAAAGTTTGGTTTATCGCTTTTCTTTTAGAGAATTTGATAAGGCCCAAGAAATTATTTTAAACAGCGAGGAACTTGCGAGCTTAGTGCATTTTCCAACCGCATTTACGGAGATTCCAAAAATTAAATCGGTAAAAGCTAAAGAAGCTCCGCCCCCAGCGGATTTGCCGAAAGAGGGCAATCTCATAGGGGAAAGTTTTTATCGGGGAGAAGTTAGGCCGGTTCATATTTCGGACGATGATCGGAGGCGCCATGTTTATATTGTTGGTCAGACCGGCACCGGAAAATCAAATCTTCTAACCAATATGGTATTAAATGACATCGGGGCGGGCAAGGGCGTAGCGATTATTGATCCTCACGGCGATTTGGTTGAAAACATCTTAGGACTAATTCCTAAAAAAAGGTTTGAAGATGTGATTGTTTTTGATCCGTCCGAATTAAATCATCCTTTGGGGTTGAATATGCTGGAATATGATTTTAACCGGCCCGAAGAAAAGACTTTTATTGTAAATGAGATGCAGAGCATATTTAACAAACTTTTCGTTGCCGAAACCATGGGGCCCATGTTCGAGCAATATATGCGGAATGCATTATTGCTTCTTATGGAAGACGGATCCAATGAGCCGGCGACATTAATGGAGGTGCCTCGAGTTTTCACTGATTCGGAATTTAGAAACCGGAAACTAGCCCGCATTTTGAATCCGGTTGTTTCTGACTTTTGGCAGAAAGAGGCGATTAAAGCTGGTGGCGAGGCATCTCTCTCAAACATGACTCCTTATATAACTTCCAAGTTTAATAATTTTACCGCGAACGACTACATGAGAATCATTATCGGCCAAGCGAAATCCGCTTTTCGTTTTCGGGAAATTATGGATCAGGGCAAAATTATGCTGATCAATTTGTCGAAAGGAAAAATCGGTGATATTAATGCAAACCTTTTGGGCATGATTGTAGTCGGGAAAATCTTAATGGCGGCTCTCGGAAGAGTTGATATCCCCCAAGAAGAGCGGCGAGATTTTAATCTTTATATTGATGAATTTCAAAATTTTACAACCGAGAGCATTGCCACCATTCTTTCTGAAGCCAGAAAATATCGCCTGAATCTTACTATTGCCCATCAATTTATCGGCCAGCTTACCGAGAAGGTTCGGGATGCTGTTTTTGGAAACGTCGGTTCAATTATCGCTTTCAGAGTCGGGGCGCAAGATTCTGAATTTTTATTGAAACAGTTCGTCCCGGTCTTTACCGAAGAAGATTTAGTAAATATCGATAATTTTAATTCTTACGTTAAACTTTTAGTGAACGGTGAAACAACAAAGCCATTTAATATAAGAACGATGAAGTCAAAAATTGGGGAAATGACCACAGCTCTTCACCTCAAAAAACTTTCGCGTGAGAAATATGGCCGCCCCAGGGAAGAAATAGAACGTGAAATTTATAAGAGGTTAAGGGATTAACTATCACATGGTCATGGTAAATATAAAAAGAGATTATTTCCTCGTAACTATCATAGGTTTCCTTGTCGGACTCCTCGTGCTTATACCGGCGTTTAATTTGGGATTAAAAATCACAATGCCAATCGTTCTTATTTCGGTCGTTGGCTTTTCTTTGTTTGCCCCTCTAGCGTTTACGATCCTTAATTTTCTTTCGAGATGGGTGCCGGTTTTCCGCCAATTTGGAAAATTCGCGGCCGCTGGAACCCTGAATGCTCTAATTGACTTGAGTATTTTGAACCTTCTTATTTTTGTGAGCGGTTTCGCAAGTGGTGTTTTTTATGCTCTCTTCAAGTCGATTTCTTTTCTCTTAGCAACAACAAACAGTTATCTGTGGAATAAATTTTGGACTTTTGAGAGCCGGCTTCCAGTTTCGGGGAAAGAGTATATTAAGTTCGCGCTTTTTACGCTCGTCGGAGTTATCATAAATGTTTCGGTTGCAACAAGTTTCGTTACTTTTTTAGGAGACGGTAGCAAACTAGCCGCGAATATTGGCGCCCTGATCGGGATTTTTGTAGCTCTTACTTGGAATTTTTTAAG
>CAYIWX010000032.1:0-6955 GCA_964367305.1 uncultured Candidatus Saccharibacteria bacterium | reverse complement strand
AGAGGAAGAGGAAGAGGAAGAGGAAGAGGAAGAGGAAGAGGAAGAGGAAGAGGAATCAATTTTATCAAAGGATTTAACTGTTTTTCACGATCGCTTTGATAAAGAAACTTTGCAAGAACTGATCACTTTGAGGAACTTCAAAAAAATGAGTCAGGAAGAAAAAAACGAATTTGTTGCAAAAAATTTGGAAAGCGTAGGAAAAAAGATTGCTGCTGCTGAAAGCACAAACACCAAGTTGATCAATGCTTTCTTATTTATGAAAATGTCGTCTGAATTCACAGGAACAGGGTTTACGGTTAAACCAAATATTTTGTTCAAAAATTTAGGAAGGCAGCAGCCTTCCGTGGCTCTCGATGCTTCCCTTTTGCTTTTGCTTGAAGAACCCGAACATTTTGACAAATATGTTCCACGTTTGATCAAGGGTGTTGAAGAAACCCAAGTTGGTGGAATTTCTGATTTTCAATTTTCAATTTTGAAATTCATTGTTGAATTTCGAAAAAATTCTTCAGAACCAATCAACTTTCAACTTGCATCAAACGAAAGTCAGATTGTTGTGTCAAAAAGTCAAACAGGTGAATTGACGAACGTTCTTTCCACGTGTTTGAAAATGTCGAATCCTTCCTTCGAGCTCCCTTTAATGCTGTTGAACAAAAATCCAACTGAAGAAATAAAAAAAACATACGAAATGTTTTTGGGATTAATTTCAAAGCAAAATCGATCTGAAGTTAAAAAAATGCTCGAAAGTTACCAAAAAAAAGTTTTGTTGATTGAAGGTCCAAAACAATTGGCGAAAGTTAAAGTCGAAAACCGTTTTTATAAAAGCATGGAGAAAGTCTCCCAAGGAGAGGACCCGGGCACTTTGGTGAAAGCATTCGAGTCGATGGTTTCAGAGAAGTATGAAACACTTGTCAAATGGGGGAAATCAATCTCGAAAAGAGTTTCTTCGCAAGGAGAAAAAATGGACATCATAAAGAAGAACTTCCAAAAAGAAGCTGCTGCTTTAAAAAGGGACGTTTCTTCCGGAAAAATGGATGTTGATGTTCTAAAAAAAGAAGTGAAAAATGTTGCGGGACAGTTGGGTTTTGTCTTTGAAACAGTTCAAACCCTGGGGCAAGAGTTCCAACTACACAATGCTAATCTTATAAACGCTGTAAAAGAAAGCTTCAAGGAAACGAGAGAAGGTTTCAGTTTTTTCAAAGAAAGAGGGAGCGAACAAATTGGTTTTAATTTAGCGGTTGAAAAAGAATTTGGAAAAGCGGAAGAATTGATTACGCTTGTTGCTGAAGAACAACGTCACACGTCTTCTGGGATTGTTTCAGAGACTGACACGGCGTTAAAGAACTTGCATGCTGAAAACCAAAACTTAATTGCGTCTTTTGCCTATGAAAACGAATTGTTGAAACAAAAAACTGACACTAACAACGCAAACAGTGAAAAAATTCACAAAGAGGTTAAAGACGTTCAAAAGGATGTTGAAGATGTGAAAGAGGGGACAAATGCGGCTGTGCAAAATTTGACTGATACATTCTCCAATCATCTTGATGGGGTTAAGGGCGAAATAGCCCAACTTTCGTCAGAATTCAGCAACATTACAGGAAAGTTGCCAGTTTTTGAAAATCAAGTTTACGTCATTTTAAAATCCTTCTTTTCGCAAGTTGAAGAAAAAATCAACGTAATAAAAGTGAAAACAAACACATTCGCAACTGACATTACAAGACTCGACGTCCAAAACACAAACGAAAGAAATTCAATTTTGAATTCTTTACAACGACTTGAAGAAAACGTTAACAAGTTGGAGTCAGAACGGAACACTTTGATTGAGATTGCTTCTTCGGTGAAAAAAAAAGAAGAAGAAGAAAAAAAAAAAGAAGAAGAAAAAAAAAAAGAAGGGAAGAAAGAAGAATTGGGGATGAAGAAGGAGCAAAAACAAGGTGGTATTAATCCGGCCCGATTGCGTGACATGGAGGAAGTTGTCAGTGTTGATCCAAAAACACAACAAGATCACATGAAACTGGCGGCGTATGCGATGATTGCTCGTGGAGGGGGTGGAGGGTTGCCGATGCGCAAAAAAAAAAAAAAAGGTTTTGTTGAAGAAGAGGAAGGGAAAGAGGAAGAGGAAGGAGGAGAAGAGAAAAAAAATGCTGAATTCTTCAGCAAAATGCCGATTGAAGAAAAAAAAAAAGGAAAGAGTGGAAACTGTTGCGGGGATGTTTGCAAATGTGAAGAACCTTGTCCGTGTGATGAAAATTGTGTTTGTAAAAAAAAAAAAAAAAAAAATTTGTTTGAAAGACGGAAATCTTTGGTTTGATTTAAAAAAAGTTTATTGTTGGTCTTCTTGTTGGTTTTCGTAGCAAAATTCTGTAAGGAGATTCTTTGAAGTAAGGCATTTTTTCTTTGTTAGCATAAAATTCTTGTGCCAAATCACTGTAAAAAGATTTTACTGAAATGAAAGGATTTGGAATTTCTGGTGCTGTTCGTCTTAGTTCTTCTTTTATTTCGTTTTGCAAGTCTTTGAAAAACAAAAAAACAAAGGTTTTTGAAGGAGGATAAGAAGGGTTTGATTGAATCATCATTTCGAACTTTCCGTGAATGTGAATTCTTTGGAGTTGGTGCCCAACTTCTCCGACACTTTCGAAGGATTCTTTCAAAACGTCTACGGGGAAGAGGGAATGTGAGGCGTAAACTCCTTCTCCCGCTTTTGTTTTTACCACATACTTTGAGTTGTGGTTTAAGAAGGCTTTTCTTGTTGCATTTCTCAGAGCGGTGGTAATGGAGGAAATGCTGTGTGTTCTCGAACTGAGATTTGAATTGATGGTGAACGTCCAAGCACAGGAGTTTAAATTCCTTGAGTAATACTGGCGTCCGTAGCGATCTCTTCGGAGATAAAACGAAGAATTCATCTTTCTTTCTGTTTTACTTAATGATTAGAATAATTAAAACTCCGCCAATGAGTAAGCCAACGCCACCCAAGAGATAGACAAGAAGTGTTGAATCGATAAGTGGTGGAGGAGTGACAACAGTCGTTGTTTTTGGAACGGGTGTTGTTGTTGTTTTCGAAGACTTTCCTCCCATTTTGATTTTTACTTGTGTTTTGCTTTGTAGATTAGAATTCCAACCACGACTAAAACTGCAACCAAAGAAAGACCACCCAAAATTTCAATTAAAACAGTTGAAGATGAGGAAGGGGGGGCAGCTGCATCGCTTGCCACTTCTTCATCCTCCTTTGATTGGGACCATTTTCCGGCAAGGTAAAAAAGAGCTCCTGCCGGAGTGATGTAATACCACCATTTGGCGGTCATTTTTTTTTTTGTGATTTCGTTAGAAAACAACCATTCCAGTTGCGATAAGAAAAACAATTCCGCCTGCGACTGCCCCCAGCATCGCAGTAGTGCTAACAGAAGAAGAAACTGGATCAGGAGCTGCGTATTGTTTGGCGTCAGGGTTTGTTAATGTGTAGAAACCACCTCCTGTTTGGCCACCGCTTTCGTCGATGAAGCCTCCTCCTCCAGAAGATCCTCCACCTCCTGTTTGACCGCCGTTTTCGTCGATGATCACGCCTCCTCCTCCTGAAGAACCGCCTCCTCCTGACGAACCTCCTCCTCCAGAAGAACCTCCTCCTCCGGTCTGTGGTGGGATGACAGGCTCTGTGTAAAAAAATTTTGTTCCCCAAGAAGAAAGAGGTGTTCGTGTTGGAGCCTTTCCCATTGTTCCCTTAGTGCTTGTGCCTTTGTAGTAATCATCCGTTTGGTATTTGGTGTCGAGACGATTTAAATTTCGTGGTAATGCGGGGTTCAAAAAAGTTAAAATTGCTTTGTCATCTCTTGGAACTGGAGCTGGACTATACATCCAATTGATGTTGAAAATCTTCGAGGAGAAACTATCCCAGTTTCCGTCTGTTGCGTAAGCCAATCGGGAGAAGTTGATCCATTTAGCGTCAGAAGGATCGGCCGTTGTTGTTTGGCCTCCCCAAGGAAACGGAAGGACGGTTTTAACTTGGACTTGTTCTGCTCCAACAACATTGTTTACGAAAACAGGCCAATATGGCCAAGGGGCTGTGTATTGGGAGTTGTTGTATGCTGATGCCATTTCTTTTTTTTACTACGTCAAGAAAAAATCTAGGTAAATTCCCAAAAAAAAAAAAAAAAAAATTAATTTTTTTAAAAATTTTTTTTGGGAAACATTTTTTTATGAAAGTTTAATTTTTTGGGTTTGGATAACCAAAATTCAGCCTTTTAAATTTTTTATAAGTTTGTTTTTGAAATTTTACACTCTTTTTTTTGTTCTTCCTTTGTTTTATTTGTGGGCGTACGGTCCTTCTTTCGGGAAATACGGTGGGATTGGAGGCCAACCACACGAATTCGTTTGTTCTCATCTAGCGGGAATGTCTCCAGAGTTTTGGAAAAAAAATGAAAAAGAATGTTCTTTATTGGTTTTGAATCACTTCTTACAATTTTTAACTTTTGGTAATGTTTTTTTGTATGTTTTTTTGGCGAAATGTTGTTTTAATTTTTTGGTGAGGAGACGGCAGCAATAATTTTTTTTTTTAAAACACCTTCCCTCCTATAATTGCGCCAATGCCCATTCCTGCAAGTGCGCCGAGAATTGGCAAAACAACAGGACTGTCGTTGATGAAACTTGCGAAGCTTTCTTCCATAAAGTAAGCACCAACGCCTCCAACAACGCCACCTATGATCACGATAGATCCGAAAATTCCGAGGGTGGCAGCCGAAGTTTGGGTCCCCAAACCAGCGAAGAAAGAGGCCATTGTCTAATAATAAAATTTGCGATGAAAATAGCTTTTAAAATTTTTTTTTCTTTTCTTTTTCTTTCGTTTGCTTGGATTTTTTTGACATTTGGATTAGAAAAGTCTTGTTTAATGTCAAAATTCTGTTCAACACTCGGCATCTGTGGGATGTGAAGGCAGGAAGAAGAACAGAAATAATTTCTCCATTCGTTTTTTTCTTTTTCGTTCAACGAAAAAAATTCTTCTCTTTCGTCTGTTTTTACTTCTCTTGCTTCGACGTTGAAAAACATTAAACAAAGTGCTTCAAACCAACAAACTTGTTTTATTTGTTCTAACGTGTTGGGTCTTTCGAAGACAGCAATCTTGAGTTCTTGTTTTTTTTTACATTCTTTTTTGAATGGTTCCGAAAGATGTGCTAGTGTGGGTGTTGTTATTATGTATGTTTCATTTTTTTCGTTCTGGAATTCATTTTGGAAGTAAAGAATAGCATTAACAACTGAAGGCATTAGAACCAACACTCTCTGTTCCTGGAAATGGAGGGCAACTTGGGACCGCGTGGAAGAGGTAAAGGTGTCCTTGGTGCCAATCGCTTGGGAGTTCCTCAATGCGATATCCTGATAGCGTTGGGCTTTCGGCGACCAAACTGTTGTGTTCATTTATTGTCAAACCCAAAGAAACAAGTGCTTTCCTGACCTGAAGATATTTTTGACAAACTTCAGTTCTTTTCGAAAGAAGGCGTTCCGCGAGGAGGTTGTCTGAAGGAAAGGAAATGGAGTTTTTTCTTTCGTGAGAACAGAAGATGGAACACCAGGTTCTTTGTCCTACGCGTGGACACCACGAAACACACTGTGGATAAGTTGATTGGAATTGGATTTTCGCAAAGTCAAGTTCTCTTTCCTGTTTGTTCAAGTTGCAGGTAAGACAACAAACGTTTTCGTTTTCGTCGCAAGGGATGAGGCAAGTTTGAGGTTCTTTTTCTTCGGCTTTCACTTCTTTTGCTTCGACAACGTTTTTTATTTCTTTTTCCATTAATTTTTAATTTTTTTTTTATTTACCGTTAGAAACAGTAAATTGCTTGATTATTTTTTTTCTTTTTTTTTTTTTACTAAAAAAAAATCATATTCCTCCTCTTCTTTTTTTTTTATTTTTATGAAATAAATGCTGGTTTCTTCTTCTTCTTCTTTTTCTTCCAGGGCAAGTATTTCAAGTCCACAAATCAAAAATTTTTTCAATGCGTCTTCAAATGTTTTTTTTAAATCTTCGTCAAGAATTTCAGGGTTTCTACTTACTTCTTCCAGCAAAGAATTAAATAATTCCCCTGTTTCTTCGTGGAGTTTTTCGAAGTGTTTGTTTATTTCTTTTTTTGCAATGATTTTGGTTAATCTTGAATTTTTTAAGGAACGCTCTACTTTTTCTTGCGTTTTTTTAATTTCTTCAATAAGTTCTTGTCGGGACATTTTTTTTTTTTACGCTCGTTAGAAATGTTTCTTTTTTTACAAAATCAAAAATCTTTCTTCTTTTTCTTCTTCTTCTTCTTTTCTGAATCTCATTTTCACTAAACAAAAAATGTTTTCATCTGGGTCTTCTTCTTTTTCTTTTTCTTCTTCTCTTGATTTTGCTAAGCAATAGATGTTTTTTTCTTCTTTTTGTTCGCTTGTTAGGGAAAGAACACGAAGTCCGCTAACCACAAACATTTTCATTGCTTCGTCAAATTGTTTCTGTTTTCTTTCCTTTGCTTCGCTGTGGGTTTCTTCTTTTTCTGTTGGTTCTTTTAGTTTTTTGTTTTTTTTGGTTTTTAAGGAAATCTCCATTTTTTTTTGTTTTTGGAAAGTGTTTGTGCTTTTTTACGTTTCAAAATAGCTTGGTTTGTTTTTAAAGTCGGAAAAAATTCTAGCAAACCTTTCTTCTTCTTTTTTTTCGTGTTCTATTTTTGCGTTTTCTTCTGCTTCTTCAAGTTCTATTCTTGATGCGGATATGCGAAGTCTTTTTCTTACGTTCGCGTGTTTTGTTTCGTCTTCCAAGGTAAAAGTCTCAAAGACGGATAAGTTGTCAGACTTGGGAGGAAGTGGTTTCAACGCTTGGAAGATGTTTTTTGTTTCAAGATGATATATGATCAAGTTTCTGCTTCTTTCTGTTTCTGTTCTTGATTTATGTTCGTAGTTGAAGATAGTGTTTATTTTGTTTCTTTGTTTTAGATCGGAAGAGCACACG
>CAYIWX010000031.1:2729-7032 GCA_964367305.1 uncultured Candidatus Saccharibacteria bacterium | reverse complement strand
TCACCTCAAGCGATTATTTCACTATCGGTTTTTATAATACTGATCCGTTTGGACTACCCACCGGAACTTTCAACCAAGCGGGACGGGATTTAAACAAGTATTATTTCAACGAGTGAGGATTGAAGTGAAAGCTTGTTTTCATTCCGTCCGAGCGACGTTGAAACAAAGATTTTAAATCTTTATTTCCAACCTTAATTTTCTTTTTGTAGATTTTTATGTCCTCAATTTATCCACATATGTGGATAAATTGAGGACATTAGTTTTTGTGAGACTTTTCTGTTTTTGGCTGAAAGATTTAGGTTTGTAGATTTGACTAATTTTGTTTTTAGTTTTATAATGCTCCCAGCCTTTTTGATACAAGGAGCAGTCGGATGCGCATACCGAGCGTTATCCTTAATTGGATTTTTTTTCTCAGTATTGTTTTTCTACTATTTTGGTTAGGCAGCTTTTTTTCAAAGCATTTCGTTAGATTATCCTCAAGGTGGTTCTACAAAAGCTTAAGATGGTTAAGGGGGCCCCAGCCGATTGTTTCGTCTATTACATTCAGGATTCGATCAAAAGACGATGGCGAAAATTGGGAGGCCGTTCCGGGTGATGACCTAAACGAAAAACAAGTAGATTGTATGGTGGGTATCTTTAGGGAATTGGAGGAGAGAAATGGCAGGATTGACGATTTACTTCGGGGGGTGGGGTTATCCATTGGTGAGGTGGGCCGCGTTTCCAATCTTCAAATACGGACACGTTTTGATAAGTCTGGTGAAATAGTATTTGAGGTAATGACCGAAATCCATAAGGGCATTCCAAGTCCTCAACAATAGTTAATACATTTTTCAAAACCGCTCCGGCGGTTTTTCTTTTATTGACTCCTGATGTTCGTTAGATTTAAGATAGTAGGTAGTTCTCGGGAAATTCGGAGCTTAAAATGAAGCCAACGCAACAAAAGCCGGCCCGCGTTTCTTTTGTCGATGATTCCAATTTCGATGATTTGGTGATCGGAGCATCACTTCCTACCGTTGTTGTTTTTCGTTATCTTGCGACCGGTGATGGATTAACAAAGACCCTTGAAGAGTTTTCAAGAAGACTTTCTCAAAGAGTGGTATTTTTTGAACTCGACGCGAATAGGAGTCCTGGGACCGCCCGTCGTTTTGATGTGATTTCCTTTCCTTATGCAATGTTGTTTTCGCGAGGCGTGATAGAACGGATGGCTAATGAGAGGGCCATACTTGATTTGCTCTGGCACCTTGAAGAAAGATTCGGACAAAAAGACGAATAAGTTGCGGGGGTCGGAAATGTGCGGAGGTGATACATGCAGATCGTAATGAGTAAAAAGGAAACGGAGTGGTGGCTTATATTGACACTAACGAGTGCAGACGGAGATAAAATCGCTTTAGCAAAGAAAGACAGAATGAGGTCCCTTGTTTTAAATCGCGAAGATTTCATCCGTATTCTTTATGAGACCTTGGGTTGGTGGCCGTCAATCGCGCGGAAACGTTCACACGATATTCTGATCCGGTTTATGGACAGGGTTAATTTCAGCGAGGATAATTTAACCAATGCGGAGTGGCAAAAATTAAGTCTCTCAACAATTTTTTCGAGAGATTGCGTACATATTACCGGTGGCAGGAGCTTTGTCGTCGGATTGCCCTACAAATACTTTTTCGGAATGGCGGTTCATTATTTTGCCTCGGCTCCAAACCCTCGAATTGAGCTTGATCATTTCGATCCGGATTTTCGCACTAGATTTCTTTTGAAGTGGCGCGCTGTGAGAGAACCCCTTCTTCTAAGAACTGCATAAAATTACCCGCTTTTGAAGCGGGTTTATTTTTTATAGAATGACTCCAATGAAAGAAATTGCAGTTGTATTGCATAATATCCGCAGTTTATATAATGTCGGTTCGATTTTTAGAACTGCGGATGCGGCGGGCGTCAAAAAAATCTATCTTTGCGGGATTACGCCAACCCCGACTGATAGGTTTGGGAAATTGAGGCCGCAGTTTGCGAAAGTATCACTTGGAGCGGAAAGAGCGGTGGCGTGGGAGAAGAGTCGGGCGACGGGTAAATTATTAAACGAATTAAAGAGAGAGGGATACAAAATTTTCGCCGTCGAACAATCACAAAAATCAATTCCATATTATAAAATCAAAACAAGAGGTGTTATGACGCGTCATAACACGTCGAGGGTGGTATTGGTTTTAGGAAATGAAGTCAGGGGCCTACCCGAATCAATTTTAAAAAAATCCGATAAGATTTTAGAAATCCCGATGCACGGCAGAAAAGAATCTTTGAATGTCGCGGTGGCTTTCGGAATCGTAGTTTTTGAATCGATTAAAAAATAAAAAAAGACCCGAACTAGGGGTCTTTTAAATCAATAGATGAATTGTTCCGGGGCCGGGGAATTCTATTACGAGCATCATTATTCCTTCGGTCCAGATACCAAGGGTAATCCCTAGGGCCAGACAAAGAAAATTTTTGAGAAAATCGTTTTTAGTAATATCATTTTCCGAAATCAAAAAGAAAAGAAGCCAAGAAACAATCGCTGTGCCGGAGACGAGAATAAAAACAGGCCTATTTGCGCCAATCGCATCATTAAAAATAATAAGGACTACAAGAAAAGCGGTTACGATTATCGCGATTTGTTTGGCTAAAATTATATTTTTTGCCATAAGCGACGGACTATCTAAAGAACGAAAAATTTTTAATAACCAAATTAGCCAAGGCGAGGACCAAACCCAATGATGGACATAAATTAATTTTTTCAAATTAGCATGAGCGTTAGAGGAGTCATATAACGGATTCCAGTCGCCGGACGTAATTGCTACGAAAGCGAAGAATAAGACAAAACCAGATGTAAAAAGTGCCGTTGAATAACGTACGGAAAGAGCGTCGATGATATTTTTAGCGCCACCCTTTACCAAGGCTTTCAAGGCGCCGTTAATTGTCAAGAAGAAAAAAACACCGGTTAGGATCAGATTGTATTCTTTAAATTCGAAAAGCCAGACCAAGAAAATGAAACTCACGACTATTATGATTTCAGGAAGAATCCATTCTTTTGTTCTCGGGGTTCTAGCCAATTTAACTCCGACGTTTCAAGAAACTAATTTAAAGGTAGTTCAAAAATTTAATGAAATCAATAAAAAACACTCGTTTTGTCGAGTGAGTTATTTTGATTTTTGTGCTTCGTACCAAGTGAAAGTATGATACAGGGCTTCGTCCAAACCAATTTCTGGCTCGTAACCGATGAATCTTCTCGCTTTTTCAATACTTACTTCTGTTGATTTCCCGGCGGCAGAAATTCGGTAGCGGGTTAAAGTCGGCGGATTTTTGATTTGGAGCATTCGCCACAGACTTTCTTCTAGGAAAGCAATTCCGTAAGCCAATTTGAAAGGCACCGACACTCTTGGGGGTTTTATGTCCAATCTGCTGCAAATCATTTCGATGAAATCTCGCCACCGTAAATTTTTGTCGGCGATTAAAAAAACTTCTCCCACGCCGTTTTCGCTTTCCGCGGCGAGTCGCAAGCCATAAACCAAGTTTTTGACGTAGGAAGTGCTCATAACCATCTCGCCTTTCCTGATGTAGGCAAAGCGCCCCTTCTCCAAAGCTCGAACCAACTCAAGAAATGGAAGACATTCTCCCGGACCAAAAACTACAAGACCGGGCCGCACAACCGTTGTTTGAATTGCGTGGCCATTTACCCCCCTTACCATTATTTCGGCTTCGATTTTCGATTGGATATATCCGTTATTCTCATTTGAGAATGGCATGTTTTCGTTGCCACAGGTGAAACCATAAGGATGAACTGCAATTGAGCTTACGAAAACAAATCGTTTCACTCTGTGTTCGATGGCTGCGGCCAAGACATTAGCCGTGCCGTGGACATTAATCATCAAAAAGTCTTCGGTCAGACCGTAATCAGAAACTAGTCCTGCAAGATGGAAGACCAGAGAAACGTCTTTCATCGCGGATTCCAGCGTTTCTCTCCGAGTAATATCGCCATAAAATGTTTCGCAATTAGTTCCAATCAAACTTTTCGTTGATGTTCCTTCTAAAACAAACCCTCTTACTTTGTATCCTGATCTTTCAAGTTCGCGAACAAGATGTGAGCCGATAAATCCGTTTGCACCGGTTACAAGAGCTAAACCATTCTCCATTCAGGCCGACCCCCAATTTTATGGAACTTCTTTCAAGTTAGCACTGCTTCCGCCTTCTGTATAATCCCGTCAGAGGCAGATCGCCCCAAGGCGGTCGTAGCCGTGCCATGGGCAGGGCGGCCTCTAACGGGATATAATTAACTTATGAATTT
>CAYIWX010000031.1:0-2629 GCA_964367305.1 uncultured Candidatus Saccharibacteria bacterium | reverse complement strand
TTTTGGATGAAAGATATGGAGTTTGGAATAGATATTGTCTGGCTCAAAGATTATAAAATCGTCGGTTTCACGGAAAACATTGATCCGCAAATCGGAGCGAAGCTCGCCGACTTAAAAGTTTATTATCCTTCGGAGCCGGTGAATATGGTTTTAGAGATAAAAGCGGGGAGAGTAAAACTTTTGGGGACGAAGGTGGGTGATAATATCAAGACCAAACCGCTCGTTTTTCGCTGATAGATGTTGCCCTAGGTTTAAACCTAGGGCAACTCTAAAAACTATTCTGGTAGAGAATAAACGATAAGATGAAAATCACAAAACAAAAAAACTCCGAATACGTTTTGGTTTTTGAGCGGGGCGAGGAAAATTAATAAAATGAAGTGATAATAAAAATAATACAAGGCATTGCGTTTTTTCTTCTTTTTCTTGCGGGTTATGTTCTTTTTGATTACTACTTCCTTCCCCAATTTGAATGGGGGGGGATCGAGACGATTCTTTCAGATATTGTATTTGCCTTCGTTTTTTACTCCCTCCTCGCTAGTTCCTTGTTCCTGTTTATTGTTTCTCTTGCTATAAAATTTTTTGCTGATAAATCCAAAACGGAGATGTTCTCCCCCGCTTTGGTCCAAAGAAAGCCCATTGTAAATAAGCTTTTTATAATCGGTTTTTGTATTCTGTTAGTGTTGGGGTTGTATATACGAATAGGAAATACACAAATAGGAAACCAGGTAATGGAATATACAAAAGAACTTGATTCAAACGTATATCGATATTGGAACGATAACGGTATTTTACCTGAGAAAATACTTGACCTTGAAAATCCAAAAAAATACTCTCCAATTATCGAGTATGAAAATTATTTGAACGGGGTGGGTATTTCTTATAAGAAAATAGATGGAAAAAGATTTCAGATATGCAATGATTTAAAACACGCAGTAAGGCTCCAAGATTTTGTTCGCTGGTCTTATCAAAGAGAGAATCTGGATAAAGAATTGTGGAAGGAATGGGTTCGCCCAAAGGGACATCACTGCTTTGAAAGAACAATTGACACGAACTAAATCCTCCAACAAAGCAGAAACAAGATAAGATGAAAATCACAAAACAAAAAAACTCCGAATACGTTTTGGTTTTTAAAAGAGGCGAAAATTATCCCTCCGAGCTCATTAAATTTTTGAAGAAAAAGAAAATCCGGAGTGGATTTTTCTTTGGGTTGGGGGCATTAGAAAACCCGGAAATTTCTTATTACGATCTTAAAAAGAAAAGATATTTATCGCGCAGATTTAAGGGAATTTTTGAGGTTTTGAGTTTGGTGGGTAACGTTGCGGTGTTGGGCAAGGAATTAGTTATTCACGAGCATATTGTTTTGGGAGACAGAAATTACCGCGTTTTTGGGGGACACCTAAAAAACGCCAAAATCGGCGGAACGCTTGAGGTCTTTTTCCAAAAAACAAAGTTTCTAGAAAGGTTTAGAAATTTTAAAACTGGCCTCAATCTTCTTGATTAAAATGGGCTGTTCTTATAAGATACTTTAAGCTGATAGAATTTTGGAGATGGAATGAAACCAAAAATTCTGGGTTTACATCACGATCACATAGACGGTTCAAAAGCGGTGTTAGGCGTTTTGGGAGATCTTTACCGGCTTGCCCATAAAGAATTTCCTTTTGCATCATTGGATGATTGGCTTAGGTATTTTCAAAACGTCCATGAAGACATAGTCGCTCGTTTCGATACGGTGACAAGCGTACTCCAATCACAAGAAGCGCTCGAACTACTAGCATATAATTATGGCCGACTCCGCTCCGAAGAGGGATATGTTTATGTGGAGGGGAAGTTCGCTCCCCAATACCACATAAGAGGCGGTTTAACGATAAGGGTAGTGGTGGGTGCAATCTACAAAGGGCTGAGGAGAGCCGAAGGAGAATTTGGAATTAGGATTGTGCCCGTAATCTGCATTGGGAGGGAGGCTGATCCTTTGGTGGGAATGGCCATTGCTCGTGTGGCTTGTGAGTACGACGGGGAAATGGTTTTGGATCTGGTTTGCGATGAGGCAAACCATCCTCCAGAGAAACACTTGCCAGCTTACCGCCTAACTTTCGGAACGAAGGTTCGCCGCGACTGTCATGCTGGCGAATGGGTTTCCCCCGAACCAAGAGAGACTTATAAAGAACGCCTCACCCAAAATATCCGCACCGCCCTTTTTGATCTTCGTTGCGACGGCATTGGACACGCCATTACTTTAGGCGAGAATCCCGACTTGGTAAGTTATGTAGTTGACCACGGCATCAGAGTAGCGGGTTGCCCGCTTTCGAATCTTCGCTCGAATTTGATCCATAGTTTGGGCGAGCTTCGCGTCGATTACCTTTTGGACAGAGGTGTCATTTATACTCTAAACGCCGACGATGATCTCTTTCTGCCGGATATGAATACTGTAATAGACGAATGTGACGCTTATTACAATTTCACCGAAAATCAGTGCGCCGCTCTTCAAGAGAACGTTTTCCGCGGTGCTCTGGGTAGAGTAGTATAGACGGAATTTTGAAGACCTCCTGTTATGGGGAGGTCTTTTGTAATCTGTGGACAGCCGTTATGTTAAAATAAAGTCAACAAAAAAAATGGCAAGAATTGCAATCAA
>CAYIWX010000030.1:0-7138 GCA_964367305.1 uncultured Candidatus Saccharibacteria bacterium | reverse complement strand
CTCTTCCCGGCAGCGCACCATACCGTTTCACGTCTGCCGCTTCGATAAATTTCTTTTCCTTAATATCAAAGCCGCCAAGAATTTTAAATAATTCTTTTCCTTTCGCAAATTTATAAACGAGACCCGACGTTTCAACCATATCTTTCCCCGAAAAAACAACTCCTGTTTGACCCTCAAATTTCTTAGGGTCAAAAACAATTCCGCTGCCTTCAAAAATAATCTTCAATAACCTTTTCTTTAAAACCTTGAAAGTCGCGCCCGCCACACGAAGGGAACGCCTCAAAACATTCATTTGATTCACCGGTAAACCCGTAAAATCGGCCAAAACAACCGTCTCGCTCGACTTCAGGTCTTTTAATCCCTCTTCAACTGCTTTGACTTTTTGTGCTTTTGTTTTTGCCATATAAACTAAAAAATCTGCGTTCCTGCAGACAAAAAAGGCTTTCGCCCAATTTCCTCGACGGGACTTATTTTTTGCCCGTTGTCTACGGATTAAAGGTATATTAGCAAACTATAATTCCTTGTCAATATCCTCTAAGAGTTTTTTGGCTTTTGAAGAAAGGTGTTTCGGAAGCTTCAAATTGAATGTAATATGCAGATCTCCTCTGCCCAAGTGGCCTGAAATTGACCCAAATCGAGGCATACCGCGCCCGGGCACTTTAAATTTTTCCTGAAAATTAAAACCGGAGGGAATCTCAACGTAAAATTTCTCCCCGCTTATATCATCGCATTCGATTTTTTTACCGAGAAGCGCTTGGGTCGCCGCAACGTCTTTAACCATGTAAAGATCGTTCTTTTTCCTCTCAAAAATCCCGTGAGACTTTATTCTCACAACCACATAGAGGTCACCGCTTCCCCCACCTCGCTCACCCGCCTCACCCACTCCTTTTATTTTTATAATCTGGCCATCCTCAACGCCAGGCGTGATCTCTACTGAAATTTCTCTTTCTTTCAGAGCTCTCCCCTTTCCCTTACAGGTACTGCAAGGATTATTAGGCACCTCACCCCGGCCATTGCATTCACCGCAAACCTTGACCTGGGAAACATTTCCAAAAAAAGTTTTTCTCTCAACCCTCACCTCCCCTGCGCCCTTACAGGTCGGACAATTACGAAGTCCTGATTTTTTTTCGTATCCTAAACCCACACAAGATTCGCAAGAGGAATAAGTTTCATAACGAATTTTTTGTTTTGTGCCGCGAAAAGCTTCTTCAAGAGTAAGTTCTTCCACGATCTCTATGTCGGACCCTTGGGTATAGGTTTGCCTTCTTTTCCCGCCAAATTGTTCGAAAATACTCTCAAAAATATCTCCAAAATCTCCAAAATCTTGAAAACCGCCATCCCAACGAAACCCCTCATTACCAAACCCGCCAAAGGGCCAGCCATCTCCGCCATAAGCGGATCCGCCTCCGGCGGAAAAGGTCTGGCCAAAGCGATCGTATTGTGCTCTCTTCTCTTTATTTGAGAGCACTTGATAAGCTTCGTTCACCTCTTTGAATCTTTCTTCGTTCCCCCTCGCTTTGTCAGGATGATGCTCGTGAGCCAATTTCCGATAAGCTTTCTTAATTTCATCTTCTGAAGAATTTTTGGAAACACCAAGAACTTTATAGTAATCTTTCATGTTCAAAAATATTATTTATCTTATACCTTCCGCCGAAGGCGGATCCGCCTCGGGCGGAAAAACTTTGTAATAATCCTTACTCATTTTTTTACGATAATAAGATGAATTCTCTGCTCCGATTTTCTAAAGTCACATATGAAAAATTAATTACAAGCGAGAGCTTAAAGAAAACAAAGGCAATGAATATAATAAGCCAGTAAAAAAGAACCGCTATACTTTTCAAAGTAAAGAAGATTAGAAACGCTACCCCAAAGTTCAAAAAATACTCGGCACTCGATCCTAATTTACCAATGTAATTTTTTAACAATTCATAAGCAGTCTCTTTCACACTTTTACCGGAATCAAGTGGACCAAAAATTTTCTCGAGGCTAATTTCTAGCTGATTTGTGGCATTTTCTAGAAGCCGTGCCTTCAAATCAGGAGGAAGACTGTTAAAATCTCCTTTAAAATTCAAAACTTTCTCAAGTTCACTCGACTTAATTTTTCTAAGCTCGGCTTCAGCAACTTTATTCAGAAAAACATTGAGAGGTTCCCCGAAACTCACATTAGCCAAAACTATCTTTAAAATCGGTTCTCCGGAATCTAGGGCTCCATCGAATAATTTTTTTCCAAGATCTTCGTTAAATTTATGCCATTCAAAATAATTCAAATACAGTAGAACGCTAAGGAATATAAGAAATCCCGTAACAACCTTCGGAAGTATGGCCCGAGCTGTTAACCAAAAATGAATCTTTAAACCATTAGAAAGCGATTTTATTCCTTGAGATACGCCAAGCGCAAAAAAAACAAAAGTGACAAGCGCTCCAAGAAGAAGAGTTAAGGAAGGCGCAGGATAAAGCTTGTCGTAAAAAAGAACAATCGGAAAAAAACTTTCTAAAAATAAAATCAAATTGACTTTGACTCGGCTCTTCACAAAAAAAACACCCAAGATATTCACAACAAAAAAAAGAGCGGCTGATAAAATTAGCCCCCAAGCGTATTCAAAAGAACCCGTGAGGATTAGCTTACTCCAAAGATAAACCGAGAGGATACTCAAACCAATCCCCAGAATGGCTAATAAGATTATTTTCCAGAGACTTCGATCTATTTCTGGCTCTTTTGATTGACTAATCACTTCCAAGGCCATTATCTTTTGTTTTAATGAGGCGGCTCCTCTTTCTTATTGTACATTGCTCCACCGGCTTTTTGGAGTTCAGCCGATAGATCGTTTAAAGCACTTCGAGTGTCCTCTAAATTGTCGCCGTCTTTCACGCTTTTTAGCCGGTTTATTTTTTCAATAATGTCTTCCTTAACCTTCGCATCAATTTTATCACCCATGTCCTTCAAGCTTTTTTCAGCAGTATAAATCAATGACTCGGCATTGTTTTTAGTTTCGATTAGTCCTTTCTTTCTTTGGTCTTCCTCAGCATGCTCGGCTGCTTCCTTCTTTAATTTTTCAACTTCCTCCTTGTTTAAACTTGTTGTTGCTTCAATTTTTACCGATTGCCCTTTATTGGTAGCTTTATCTTCCGCCTTCACATTTAAAATACCATTAGCGTCTATATCAAAAGTGACTTCAACTTGGGGAATACCGCGAGGGGCAGGCGGAAGTCCGTCTAAAATAAATCTAGCGAGGGTTTTATTATCCGCCATCATTGGACGCTCTCCCTGACCAACATGAATTTCGACCGAGGTTTGATTATCAGCAGCTGTTGAAAAAATTTGGGTCTTAGCTGTAGGAATGGTGGTATTTTTAGGTATCATCGGCGTCGCAACGCCACCCAAAGTTTCAATGCTCAAAGTGAGAGGAGTTACATCAAGAAGGAGAACGTCCTTCACGTCCCCTTGAAGAATTCCGGCCTGAATCGCAGCCCCAACCGCCACAACTTCATCGGGATTAATTCCTTGGTGGGGATCTTTGTGAAAAAGTTTCTTAACGGCTTCTTGGATTGCGGGCATTCTCGTCTGCCCCCCCACAAGCACTATTTCATCAATATCGGACAATTTTATCCCGGCTCCCTTCGGTGGGGGCGCTGTCACTGCTTCTTTTAAAAGATCAATAGAGCGGTCAATCATATCCTTAACCAAATCATCAAGCTTAGCCCGCGAGAGCTTCATTAAAAAATGCTTTGGGCCGGCAGAATCAGAAGTAATATAGGGCAAATTAATTTCAGTCTCGAGGGTAGTAGAAAGCTCGTGCTTGGCCCGCTCGGCCGCTTCCTTAAGCCGCTGAAGCGCTAAAGAATCCTTTGAAATATCAATTCCTTCCCGCCGTTTGTATTCTTGGGTCAAATATTCGATTATCCGCTTATCGAAATCATCACCCCCTAAATGAGTATCACCACCGGTAGCTTTTACTTCCACGGTGTCATCTCCCACCTCAAGAATAGATATATCAAAAGTACCGCCACCAAAATCATAAACGACTATCTTTTCTTCTTTTTGGCGGTTCAAGCCGTAAGCTAAAGCTGCTGCGGTAGGCTCATTGATAATTCTTCGAACTTTAAATCCCGCAATTTCACCGGCGTTTTTAGTAGCCTGCCTCTCCGCGTCATCAAAATAGGCCGGAACAGTTATAACTGCTTCTTCAATTTTTTCTCCCAACTTAGCTTCGGCATCAGCTTTCAATTTTTGAAGAACCATTGCCGAAATTTCTTCCGGTTTGTACCATCGGTCATTTCCGCCGGAGGCATGCGCCCGAGGCCCATCCTCCTTCGGAGGAGATCCGCCTTGGGCGGACATTTTAATCTCCACACCGCCATTCTCTCCTGCTTTAATTTCATAAGGTAGCCAGTTTTTATCATTTTGAACCTCCGAATCAGTAAATTTACGGCCAACTAAGCGCTTCACTGAAAAAATTGTGTTTTTAGGGTTTACGACTGATTGGCGTTTAGCCAGAAGGCCGACTAACCGTTCGCCCGATTTCGAAACAGCGACAATTGAAGGTGTTGTTCGATTCCCTTCTTGATTTTCCAAAACTCTCGGTTCGCCCCCTTCCATAACTGCGATCGCCGAATTTGTTGTTCCTAAATCAATACCAAGTATTTTAGACATAGTTGTTAATTGTTTACTGTTTATTGTTATCTGTTAATTGACCTTTCGAAATCTTGACCCTTACCGGTCTTATAACCTTACCATGTAATTTATAACCCTTTTCTATCTCTTCAACCACAATTCCTGGGGATTTTTCCGAATCAATTTCTGCTACCGCTTCATGCAAACTCGGATCAAAAGATTTGCCTAAAGCGCTTGGAATCCTTTCTAGTCCGTACTTTTTGAGTTGATCTTCCAATTGATTCTGAATCAGGCACATTCCTTTCCGGCCCGGGTCATCGTACCCCAAAACAGCAAGACCCAAATCGAAGCTATCCAAAACGCCTACCAAATCCCTCACCATTAATTCATTGCTAAATTTCAAAAAATTTTCAAGCCTTAAGGCTTCTTCTTTTTTATAATTCGCGAAATCGGCCTTAGCTCTTTTCCAACCGTCGAGATATTCTTCCCTCTCTTTCCGACACTTTTCCAATTCCCCCCCCGAATTCTTATCTTCTTTATCTTCATCCTTATTATCGGACATGGCAAAAATTTTTTAGAAGTTTTAGCGACTTTTCGTAATTCATCCTTTTCGGACCGATTGCTAAAATGAAAAACGTTTCGTCATCCAAATCGATCCGCTCGGCGATAAGAGATAAATGCTTGCTTTTTGTGATTGGGTTTTCACCGATAAAAACCTTGGGCCAATCTCGATCATGCTGCCATTTGTTTTTTATCTCCTCTAAACGAGGTTTCAATAAATCGAGGTCTCTCACGATTCTTAAAAGATCTGATTTGTCTGTGAATTCAAGTTGGTCAAAAAGCTCTTCAAGGCCGAAGCAATAAACTCTGTCTAACTCGACTTCGTAACCCACGCTTAGCAAACCCAATCTATCGGACAAGTCTTCGATAACCACATCCCAGCTTGCTAATTTCACCGATCCTAAAAAATCGGACTCGACGCTCTGAAGATCTTCAATAATATTTTGAACAAAAAAACGATAAGCTTTGTCGGTCGGCAATCTTCCGCCCGAAAGATGTATTTGGCTTAAAAAGCCGGATTCGCTTAAATCGCTTAGCTCCGAGCGAATCATCGCCGGCTTTATTCCAAAATCATAATTCCGGTAAAGCTTTTCTGAAGTTATCGGCTCGCCAACTTTAATATATTCTTTAATGGCTGCATCCAAAATAGACCTGGCCCGATCTGTGAACATTAGTCTAAATTATATATTAGCAATCTAAGGTGTCAAGCGCCAACGCCTTCTCGCCACCCCCACACCCTCTGTCACCGGCTGTCGGCAAACTCCAGCGATTTGCCGCAGCACTACGATCTCGGCGAAAAATCCGTCCGGCAACCGCCGGACGGAACCAAGCTTTTTCGCCTCTGATAGTTGCCATCGGGTGTGGGGATGACTCGAATTATCCTGAAGTGGTTTTTGTTATGGACAGGTTACGGGACTTGCAGGAGTAGTAGTCACTCCCCCGCCATTTAACACTGTGAGTCTATAACAAGAACCATTCGGCGCCATCAAAACCAGACCGTAACTCGAATTAGTAAAACCGATGTCCCCAGCTGACTTAATCCTCATAGTAGAGAGTCCCGAAGGCGAAGTGCCTAAACCTACTCGGCCTGAAATATTTAGATTGCCACCAAAATAACCATCACGCCACTCTAACCCCAATCCTCCCAAATCTAAGTTATTGTCGGCATTCGGATTCAAGGAAGAATCAAAAGTAGCTGCTGATATTCGACTAATGGCGCTTTTCCAAATCTTAGTAAATTGTGATTGGGGATTAATACTGTTATAACTCAAGGTTAAATCGACCTGAACCAAAGAAATTCCGCCCGGATTTTCATATTTAGTGACCGAAAAACTATCCACTTTGACATTCGAATCGGTAAGCGGACTAGTCGATAATCCCTGATTGAGGTACAAAATATTTCCTTCGGCATAAATTCTTGTGGGATCGGAAGTAGAAAGACTCGTCCTCAAAACCAAAGTAGAGGTTGGAATTCCAAGTGGCAAATCAATCAAACTTGATTCCTGAACCAAACGTCTGATCATCCCGCCGACAAAAGAAACTTGCTGATTGACTTCGTCGGAAGAAAGTTGCCTCGTTTGTACTCTTGTAACAGTAGCCAAAATTGCGAGAAGAAAAAGAGCGCTAATAGCAAAAATCGCAGTGTAAAGAAGAACTTCAATTAGCGAGAAGCCAAATCTTTTTTTTAGAAGCTGTCTCATAATTTTGAACAAAGCCTTTTATAATAATAACATACCTAAAGGTTCTTAATTTGTTTCAAAAGCTCTTCGAGTTGTTTTAATTCTTTTTCTTTCGTTTCAATATCAATCACTCTCATCTTCGCTCTCGTTCTTGGTCCGAAAGATCCGAACCCAGTAGTCTCGGGGGTGCCGGATAAGACGAGGTTGTATTCTCTTTGAAAAGCTTGAATTGCTGCTTCGGTTACGGGTCCAAAGTAACCGGTTGGTCTGATATTCTTCGAGAAGA
>CAYIWX010000029.1:0-7298 GCA_964367305.1 uncultured Candidatus Saccharibacteria bacterium | reverse complement strand
GCAGATTTTCTTGTGGTTGCCTCGAAATTGATCCTTATCAAGTCAAAAGTGCTTCTTCCCGCACTCACTTTAACTGGGGAAGAAGAGTCAGAAATTCACGATCTTGAGGCTCGCCTTAAAATATATGCCGAGCTAAAGCAGGCAAAAGAGATTTTAAGGAATAATTGGAACGAATTTCCGGAGATGCAAGCCCGTGAATTTCTTATGAATCTTGGGCCAGTTTTTTACCCGCCCCACAAATTAACAAAAAATGATCTCTACGCCGCTTTAAATAAATTGATCCAAGAATTTGAAACGATTTTGAGGCCGGTTGAAACAATAAAAACCGAAATCATCAATTTGAAATCAAAAATAGAGGAAGTTTTAAAGAAGATCACCGAAGCGCCTCTCCAATTTAAGAATTTTGCTGAAAGCGGCTCGAGGCAGGAACTTATTGTTCTATTTCTTGCGATTCTTCATTTGATCAAAGACCAACTGATTGAAGTTGACCAAAAATCAAATTTCCACGAAATGACGATTGCTAAGAAAGTTTAAGAAAATTATAATAAATTTATAAGATGGATACTAAAAATTTAAGTAGAATAGCTGAACTCGAAGCGTTTCTTTTTCAGTATGGGGAGCCGATTGAGGTCAAAAAAATCTCAAAATTGTTAAAGATCAAAGAAAGTGCTTGCGGTGAAGCGCTAAACGAGCTCGAGGAAGCCTTGAGAAGTGGGGATAGGGGACTTATGCTTTTGCGAGAGGGCGATAAGGTGCAATTAGTAACAAAGCCCGATTTCCAAAAAATAAACGAAACGCTTGTCAAGGAAGAATTCCGGGAAACTTTAACGCCTGCTTCTCTCGAAACCCTTTCGATAATCGCTTATCTGGGGCCTATTTCAAGGCCGACGATCGATTATATTAGAGGGGTGAATTCCAATTTTACTGTGAGAAGTCTTTTGATGAGGGGGCTTATTGACCGAAACCAAGATCCGGAAAGGGGACACGTTTTCCTTTATCGAGTAAGTTTCGATTTCTTAAAACACATGGGACTTAGTAAGATAGAAGAAATGCCGGAGTATGAGCGTTTTAAAGATATTTTGAAGAAATTCGAGAGCCAAAACCAAACAGTATAATTTTTATTAAAACAATGCGGTGGCACGCACTAATTCTCACATTAATCATTCTCGTCTCTGCAAGCCTTACTCGGGTAAGCTCGAATAATAAGACAAGCGATAGTTTGAATGATAAAAATAACTCATCGGTTTCTATAAAACCGCCGTCAGATCTGGATTATGATCGGGCAAATATAATCGAATCCTTAACTCCTCGAAAGGGCCCTGTCCGGAATTGGGAAGTTTTGGATCCCGCAGTTTCTGCGGAAGCAGTTCTCATCCAATCCCTCGACGATCAATTCCCGTTTTTCTACTACAATACTTACAAAAATTGGCCGATCGCTTCCATTACCAAAATGATTACGGCGCTTGTTGTACTTGAAGATATCGGCGCAAATAAAAAAATTTCCGTTGATAATACGGCGGTCTTAACCGAGGGAGAGGCAGGAAATCTGAAAGAGGGAGAAATTTATTCCGCCCAAGATCTTTTAAAAATTATGATTCTCACTTCCTCTAATGATGCGGCTACGGCTTTCGAAAATTATCTGGGCAAGAACGAATTTATAAGGCTTCTAAATGAAAAAGCAAAAAAGATCGGCATGAGCGAAACAACTTTATATGACGCTTCAGGACTTTCTCCCTTAAACGAATCTTCGGCAAGCGACCTTTTGCATTTAGCAAGTTACATCTTAGAAAAAAATCCGGAAATCTTTAATTGGACGAGATTATCAAGCTTTTTGGTGCAACCCATGAATGAGACGGATGGCAGATTAGTTTTAAATATTAACGGTCTTCACAGCCGCCGGGATTATTTGGGCGGAAAAACCGGAACTTCAAACGAAGCTCGGGAAAATCTTTTGGCGATATTTTCTTTAAATAACCGGAGAGTGGTAGTGGTTATTTTAGGAAGTGTGAATCGCTTAGCCGAGGTCGACAATCTATTGAATTGGGTAAGTAAAGCTTACGTATTCTAAGGGCATGGCAATTTTTGAAGCAGTAAGGGCTTTAATAATGTTTGCGCTTGCGTTCGTTGTCGCTCTTTTTATTACGCCTTTCGTTTCGAATTTTTTGGTCAAATTCAATTTGAGGAAGAAGAATATAAGAAGCGAAACAAGCGCGCCGGTTTTCCACCAATTTCATAAGGACAAATTCAACACCCCGACTATGGGCGGGAGTATTGTTTGGATTACGGTTTTGGGTTTAGCCTTCCTTTTTTTTATTTCGGAGCTTATTTTTGATGGCTTTGCGGAGTATTTTAATTTTACGAATCGGGCAGAAACTTATTTGCCCCTCGCCGCTTTATTTTTAGCGGCGATGGTAGGATTGGTTGATGATTTGTTTGGGGTTTTGGGTAAGGGACCTCACGGCGGGGGATTAAATATGAAACAGAAACTTTATCTTTATACCTCTGTCGCAGTTTTAGGGGCTTTGTGGTTTTATTTCAAACTTGGATTCGATTTTTTATACATCCCTTTCATTGGTAATATTACGATTGGGTTTTGGTACTTGCCCCTTTTTGTCTTGGTGCTTGTTGCAACTGCGTTTTCGGCGAACGAAACCGATGGTCTTGATGGACTCGCAGGTGGGGTACTCTTCTTCGCTTTCGGAGCAATGGCGGTAGTTTCTTTTGTGCTCGGCCGATATGACTTAGCGGTTATGAGTGCCGCTATTTTGGGGGCGCTTCTCGCCTTCCTGTGGTTTAACATTTATCCGGCCAGATTTTTTATGGGGGACACCGGTTCGATGTCTTTGGGGATTACACTTGGGGTAATGGCGATGCTCACTAATACCGTCCTATTTCTCCCGTTTTTTGGTTTTATTCTTGTTGTTGAGTCAGCTTCGGTTATAATCCAAATTTTAAGCAAGAAAATCAGGAAGAAAAAAGTTTTCCTTTCAGCTCCGATTCACCACCATTTCGAGGCTAAAGGCTCACCCGAAAGCCAAATCACGATGCGTTTTTGGATAATTTCTTCCGTTGCCACAATTTTTGGTTTGGTTTTGTTTTTCCTCGCTCGCTTCGCTTAGCTCACTAGAAACAAATAGGGTGGTCTCTGTGAGGAAACCACCCTTTGATTCTGTACGAGTCTTTAGCGGAAGTTGACCACGAGTCGGAACCACAGCTGGTCCTCGCCATCGTGGAATTGGTAGATCGCCTGGACTACTGCCTCACCGAACGGGAACTTCAGGTGCGGACCGAACGATTTCACAGGAAAATTGTTCTCGGTCTCGAGACCAATCACGAATCCTCCTGGAATTTGGTAGTCCACCTCACCGTAGGCATAAACCTTGGCGGGGTTGACCCACTGGAGATTGGTCCAGAATGAGAGTGGTCGTGGAAACGGCCAGCTCGTCCGGACGTCGATCGTCGGCGTAATCTTGCCGCCCTGGACAAAGGCGCCGAGATTAAACTCGCTCCACCAATCCCGACCTTGAAGTCGCGGACCAGTGAGGACGAGCCACTTGTTCGGCACTGCCGTGATGTTCGGTGCGATCACCCATCCGCCCCAACTGAAGGAACCGCCGTTGCTGATTTGCCTCGTGCTGTGAAGCAAGAGACGGACGTTTCCCGTTGACTGTGCGGAAGTAACGGTTGGGAACGATATGAACGTTCCTAAAGCCACCACAACTGCAACGAATAGCTTGCGCATCATATCCTCCCGATGTTGGTCGTTTTCTTGCTTGAATACAGCTTGATGCTACCCGAAAGTATAGCATAAAAGATTTATTCTGTCAATCTCGAGAACAAAAGTGTTCCAGGCTTTAAGAAATAGAATATAAGCACTATTACGTGCTTGTAGTTGGTTCGCTCGGCAATTACAAAAACTTTATTTTTTTGCATTGCTCTCGCTGCCAACTATAATAAGAAGAAATGCCAGTTCTTGTTAAAAATGGGCTTGTTTATGACGGCAGAGAATCGCCGCCGCAGAAACAAGACATCCTTATAAGCGGAGAGAGAATCGCTCGCTTAGGAAATTTTTCGAAAAATGAAGCCCGCGAGATCATAGACGCAACTGGTTGTATCGTTACGCCCGGTTTCGTAGACATAAATACCAATTCGGATCATCATTTAAGCCTTTTTTCGGAGCCGTATCAGGAAGATTTTTTGCGTCAGGGAATCACAACTATCATTGGCGGCAATTGCGGGTTTTCGCTTGCTCCGCTTTTGAATGGTTCTCTCGAATCAATTAATAAATGGGGAGACCTAACTTTTTTGAATATTAATTGGCAGACCGTGAAGGAATTTTTGAATGTTTTGGAAAAGAAGGGATTGGGAGTTAATTTTGGGACTCTTATCGGGCATGCAACTATGAGGGGAGCAATTACCCAAAAAACCCATCGGGATCTTACAAATAAAGAACTCGAGTCTTTAAAAAGAATAATAATTGATTCTTTAGAAGGGGGGGCTTTTGGATTATCTTTTGGTTTGGGGTACGAAAATTCAAAAAATATTCCTTACAAAGAACTCGAATTTCTAGCCGGAGCTATGTCAAAGACAAATAAAGTTTTAGCCATACATCTTCGCGATGCACAAAGTAATTTTCCTGAAGCACTTGAAGAAGTGCTTCGACTCTCTCGTGGGATGACGGTTAATTTGGAGATAAGCCATTTAGAGCCGCGTTTAGGATTTAGCGAAGAATATTTGAGAGCAAAAATCAACATTGAAAAAGAATCAGCCACAAGTCGCATAAATTTTGATGTTTATCCTTTTACCGAACTTGCCCTGCCGATTTCTAATTTTTTGCCGCCCTGGTTAAGATTTACGAGTCTTGATGATGCGGATAGTCAGATTCGTCTGCCGTACCTTAAAGAAAGGCTGCTTAGCTATTTCCTTAAGTTCAAGCCCGGCGATCTTTTGATCGGTCAAACCCCCAAGAATTTAAAATTCTTGGAAGGCAAAACCCTTGAGGAATTTTCGGGAAGCCACGATATGAAATGGCCGGAATCTTTTTTGAAATTGATGCAATTAACCCACCTTAAAACCATCATTTTTTATAAAGACATTGACGAAAATGTTTTAAAAGAATTTTTATCCTCCTCTTCGGCGATTATCTCTTCAAATGGCGCAAGTCTCCCTTTAAACTTTTTCAAGCATCCGCGGAATTGCGAAACTTTTCCGAAATTTTTATCTTGGGTTTCAAAAGAAAATATTTTACCGATTGAGCGAGCGGTTGCTAAAATCACTTCCATTCCAGCCAAAAAATACGGGATTAAAAAAAGAGGCCTAATTAAAGAGGGTTATTATGCGGACATTGTGGTTCTCCGAGACAACCGTCCAAAAGAAGTTATTTTAAACGGCAAATTCGTTTTAAAAGATGGGATTCCACAAAAAATCTTGGCCGGTTCAATATTAAAAAGTCAACAAAATGATTAAAAATCCGCCTGACTATGTTTTTATGAGTTTAGTTCTACTTCTCGTTGTCTTTGGTTTTGTAATGCTTGGAAGTGCGTCTTCCGATATGGCAAAGATAAGGTTCGGCGACAGTTATTATTATCTAAAGCATCAGCTTATTTATGGCTTCGCGGTCGGGGTTTTAGGATTTTTCGCGGGGGCATTTATCTATTATCGAATTTGGGAAAAAATTTCTTTGCCCTTATTGGTTTTAAGCCTTATTTTTTTGGTTCTGGTTTTTACGCCACTTGGCTTAAAAATCTACGGTTCAGAACGATGGCTCAGTATCTTTGGGGTCACTATTCAGCCGGGGGAATTTATAAAATTAACTTTTCTAATCTATCTTTCGGCCTGGGTGAGCCGGAGTCGGATCCGCGGTAAAAGTCTAAAAGAGGGGCTCTTGCCGTTTCTTTTTTTGATTGGAATTGTGTCGTTCTTGCTCATAATGCAACCATCAACCACCACCGCTTTAATTATTTTTGGGACAGCTCTTCTTACTTATTTTACGGCTGGCGCTAAATTCAAGTTTTTAATAGCGTCCTTGTTTTTATGTATCTTGGTTTTTTCACTAATTATTTATTTTACACCCTACCGGTTAGAAAGAGTTATTGGTTTTTTAAATCCCGCCTCGGACGAGCTCGATAAAACATATCATATTAACCAAGCTTTGATTGCGATCGGTTCGGGGGGAATTTCGGGCGTTGGTTTTGGTGAGTCAACGACAAAATTAAAATATCTTCCGGAGCCGATCACCGATTCAATCTTTGCGATTATTGGCGAAGAAACGGGTTTTTTGGGTTCGGTGTTCCTTGTCCTCTTGTTCTTTGTTCTTGTATCGCGAGGTCTCGTTATTGCAAAGCACGCGCCGGATAATTTCGGGCGTTTGCTTGCAACGAGTTTTGTTTCTCTGATCGGTCTTCAAGCGTTTGTAAATATCGGAGCGATTTCGGGGCTTTTACCTTTAACTGGGGTGCCCTTGCCATTCATAAGCTACGGCGGCACCGCACTTGCAGTGTTTCTCACAATGAGCGGAATAATGTTAAATATCTCGAGATATCGCCGGTAAATTTTTATTATGGATATAGATTTTAAATACGCTTATTTGATCCTCGATATTCCTTTTTTCGTGATTTGGGTGCTTTTCTTTTTATTAAGTAAAGAAACAAGAAAAGAACAATTGATTATGAGTGTTTTGTTTATTCCGGCAGGTCCCTTAAGCGAACTGCTTTACTTCTCTGATTATTGGGCGCCGGCAAGCGTTTTTTCTTTTTCTATCGGTCCGGTAATCGTATATATCGAAGATTTGATTTTTGCTTTTGCTCTTGGTGGAGTAGGAAGCGTTATCTACGAAGCTATTTTCTCTAAAATATTGAGCGTTCCGAAGGGATCGGTTCATTATGTAATTGCTATACCCCTTATTATACTTGTGGGCGGATTGGTCACTGTCAGTTTATTTTTACTTGGTGTTAATTCTATCTTTGCTACTTCTTTGGGTTTTATAGTGGCAGCATTACTAATCGTAAGTCAAAGAAAAGATTTATTTATAGATTCGTTGTTGAGCGGTGTTTTGATCACGGTTATTATGTTCATTGCTTACGGTGTTCTTATTGTTTTTATCCCTAACACCAACGAACTAATTCGGCAGGGTTGGTTATTGTACGGTACTCAATTTGATATAAGAATCTTGGGAATCCCTCTTACTGAAATGATGTGGTATTTTACTTGGGGAATGGTGGCGGGCCCTCTTTATGAATTCGCAAGGAAAATGAAATTTGAAAGAACATGACCCAAAAATCAACAAAACGCGGAGGTAG
>CAYIWX010000028.1:0-7318 GCA_964367305.1 uncultured Candidatus Saccharibacteria bacterium | reverse complement strand
TGGCGGTTGGATTGATAACTCTTTCGCAGATGGAAGACAACAAGCTACGAGCGTATTTAGAAAATACTAATTTAAGCCAAGCTAAACAAGAAAGGTTATATTATTGGGTGCGTATGGCTACCAACTTTGGGATTGCTGGAACTTGGGAACAATTAAAACTTAAATATAGCGGCGGCAGTGTTGCCAGCCGTAAAAAGGAAATTTCTTTAATACTTCAAGAACTCGGACAGATAAGCGGAAATGTGCCTAATTTAGTGGGCTTTCTGCGAGCCGAACACGAGAAATTTGAAATCATTAAGCCAAAAAGCCCATTATGAACTTGTTAACTATTGTTAAATGACTTATCTTGCTTTATAATCAACCATAGTATTACATCAATATAGCTACCAGTTTTTAACATGCCGAAAAAACAAAAAAATAAACAAGAATTTTATCTCGTTGAGGAACTTGCAAATGCTCTGCGGGTCTCCAATATGACAATTTACCGCTACATCAAACGGGGCAAAATTAAGGCGCATAAAATCGGTAAAGAATTTCGGATTGGAAAAAAGGAATTTCAGGATTTTTTGAACAAAACGAAAACAAAATAATATGGGAGTAAAGCTGAAAATAAAAAACACCGAATTAACGATGTTCTTAGCAATTTTATGGGAGGGCGACAGTTCCTCCATCCATCAGCCAAAGCCGTGTGCCAGCGAGCCTTTCTGGCGTCATAAGACATTTCTAATATAAATCTTTATGGAAAAGAACGCAAGCAAAATTAAATACTTTCTCTACGCTAGAAAGTCGTCCGAGAGCGAAGACCGACAAATTCAATCTATTGATGACCAAGTAAATCGGCTAAAAGAATTGGCGGGTAGTTTGAATTTAAGCGTTAAGAAAATTTATACCGAAGCGAAGTCGGCAAAGAAACCTAATAATCGCCGAGTGTTTGATGAAATAATTGAACGGATTGAAAACGGCGAAGCGGACGGTATTTTATGCTGGCAAATAAATCGCCTATCACGCAATCCCATTGATAGCGGTAAATTAAGTTGGCTTTTACAGCAAGGAATACTCAAATCAATTCAAACGATAGATAGGCAATATCTACCCGATGACAATGTTCTGCTTTTTAATGTTGAAAGCGGAATGGCTAATCAGTTCATTATTGATTTAAGAAAAAATACGAAACGAGGTATAGATGGAAAATTGGAAAGAGGCTGGTTGCCTTCTCTTGCACCACTTGGCTATCTGAACGACAAATTAGCAAAAACAATTATTAAAGACCCCGAACGCTTTAATCTTACCCGTAAAATGTGGGATTTAATGCTTACAGGCAGTTATACACCGCCGAAAGTTTTAGAGATTGCAACTAAAGAATGGGGCTTGCGAACGATGAAACATAAAAGACGAGGCAATAAAGATTATTCACTCAGCGGCGTTTATAGAATGTTTAATAATTCTTTTTACGCGGGAATTATTGAATGGGGCGGCAAACAATACAATGGTAAGCACGAGCCGATGATAACGCTTGAAGAATTTGACCGAGTGCAAGTTTTGCTCGGCAAAGAAGGTAGACCAAGACCACAGAAACACAATTTTGCTTTTACGGGTTTTGTCAGATGCGGTGAGTGTGGCTGTATGATAACCGCCGAAAATCACACAAAAATTATTAAGACAACTGGCGAGCTTAAAACTTTTGTTTATTATCACTGCACCCGAAAAACCAGAAAAGTAGTTTGCTCGCAACGGAAAATGTTGCCTGAAAAAGATTTGGAATTGCAAATTGAAAGCGAGCTTGAAAAACACACGATTCTCCCAGAATTTCTTGATTGGGCTTTAGAGGATTTGAATAATAAAAATGACAATGAGATTGAAGACCGAACCAAGATTTACGAGATGAGGCACAAAACTTTAGTGGAAACGCAGAAACAGCTTGATGAGCTTACCAAAATGCGATACCGCAATTTGATTGATGATGATGCGTTTCTGCGGGAGAAAGAGGCATTACAGGGGCAAATAACGCAATTAAAGGGGAAATTACGGGAGACCGAGACAAGAGCCGAGAAATGGCTTGAACTTACCGAGAAGACATTTAATTTTGCAACTTACGCCCGTAAAGCGTTTATAACAGCTAAAGGCAAAGAAGGGTTAGAACTGAAAAAAGAAATTTTAATGGCTCTTGGGAAAACCGCAGTATTAAAAGACAAAACGCTCGTTATTGATTCAAATGATTGGCTCGTTCCGATTAAAAATGACTACCCTGCTTTAGAGAAAGAATACTTAGGGTTAGAACTGGGAAAAACGCAGATGAATAAAGCAAAAACAGAAGCTCTTACCTCTGTTCGTGCACGATGGGGTGCCTAACGAGAATTGAACTCGTATCAGGAGTGCCACAAACTCCTGTGTTACCATTACACCATAGGCACCATTCAACTAATAATTTCTAATTTCCGTCTGCTTTGTTTCTTCTCGCCAATTATTTTTTTTCCGTGGATTCTTTTGTCTTCTAAATTTCTGGGCGGGGCGGTCGGAATTCTCGGTTTCCGAACTCTCAAGGCATTTTTGAGCAATGCGTTCAACTTTTCAAGCGCTTTGTCCCGATTCAGTTCCTGCGAGCGTTCTTCTTCGCTTGTGATTTCAATTTCGTCTTTGCGATTTACGTAATTTTTGAGCTTTTCACGGATTCGCTTTTTCTCGGGGAGAGTAAGCGGCAATTTTCCGATTTCTACCCAAAGCTGAACTTTCGTGGAGCGGCGGTTGGTTCTCTGACCGCCGGGACCACTCGCCCGCACCGCTTTGAATTTCAGTATTTTTTCTTTAATAATCACCTATAAAATTTTAGCTTGCCGGTGAAAGTTATTCAAGATAAAATGGAACGAGCGATTTTAAACGCCGTGGTAGCTCAGTGGTAGAGCTCTCGCCTGAAGAGCGAGGAGTCGGGTGTTCAATTCACCCCCGCGGCACAAAGCAAGATTTTTAAGAACTAACCGGTTTGGGGCCGAGTTTTTCCAAAGATTGCTGAATTTTTGCCAAGATTTCCGCTTTTCTGTCTTCGGCGCCGTTTGCTTTGAGCGTAAGGTATTCCGTTATCAGGTTTTTATCAAGCAGAGAGAGATTGTCGGCGTATTTTCCTATCCACTCAATCGCGTATTTATTTGTCAACCCTAAATCGCCCCCAGCTCTCGTTCTGCAAAATTCGGCAATAAGATCTTGATAAATTTCATTGCGGTCGGCGAAAGACAATTCGGCATTGGACTTATCCTTTTCAAATTTTGGAATTTCATCCATAATATTTGTGTTTTACGTATGACGCCAACAGTTTAACATAAAAGCCGCTATGAGCCAACCAATTCTAAAAGTAAATAACTTATCGGTCACGCTGGACGAGAAAAAAATTCTGAAGGACATTTCTTTTGAAATCAGACCGCAGGAGGTGCTCGCCATAATCGGGCCGAACGGCTCCGGCAAATCAATACTCTTGAAAACCATTCTTGGTCTCGTCCCAAAAGCAAACGGGGAAATCGTCTGGGCCCCTCAAACGACCGTCGGTTATCTCCCCCAACGTTTTCACGTTGACCATTATTTGCCGCTCACGGTCGCGGAATTTTTGAAACTGAAACCGAAACCGAAATACGCTTTGAGCGAAGTCTTGAAATCGGTAAATGTCGACGCGTCTTGGCTCAAAAAAAATCTAGCTCATCTTTCAAGCGGCCAGCTTCAAAAAGTTCTTTTGGCTTGGGCGACTTTGGACAAACCGCAGATTCTCCTTTTTGACGAACCAACGGAAAATGTGGACGTCGTCGGCCAAGAATCAATTTACAATCTTTTGCACAAACTTCAGAACGAATTGCAAATCGCCGTAATTTTGGTGTCTCATGATTTGCACGTTGTTTATCGCTACGCGGATTATGTTCTATGCTTGAACCAAAAAATGATTTGCTACGGCGAACCGAAAATTTTAACGGACCAAACTCTTTCCGAACTCTACGGCGACCACGCCTTTTTCAAACATCATCATTATGAGTGAAATATCAATTTTGACTTTAATCTCTGGGATCTTCGTGGCCGCGGCGAGCGGACTTATCGGCTCTTTTTTGGTTTTGCGGAAAATGACGCTTCTTTCAGACGCTCTTTCGCACGTCGCTCTCCCCGGCATCGCCTTGGGAATCATCTTTAAATTTCAGCCGCTTTTGGGCGGCGTGACTCTGCTTTTCCTGGGGGTTTTGCTAATTTGGCGAATTGAAAATAAAACCAAGCTCGCGATTGAATCAATCACCGGCGTTTTGTTCGTGACGGCGCTCGCCGTTGGCGCTTTGCTTATCCCCCAAACGGAGCTTTTAGAAACTTTTTTCGGGAGCGTGGAAAATTTTTCACTCTCGCAAATAATTTTACAGACCGCGCTCGCGATTCTGATTATTTTCACAACTCTAAAATTTCTTAAACCCCTGCTTTTGTCCGCCATCGCGCCGGAGCTCGCCGCCGTCTCAAAAATTTCCCAAACTAAAATGCAATTGCTCCTTCTGGTTTTGATCGCTCTTACAATCGCGGTCGGCATCAGTTTCGTGGGTATTTTGCTGATGAGCGCGCTCGCGATAATTCCGGCGGTAACGGCTCGAAACCTGTCAAAAAATTTCAAGACCTTCATATCTTTCAGCGTGATTTTGGCGGTTTTGTCTTTAACTCTCGGTTTAATCGCCTCACGAATTTGGAATGTGGCCCCAGGCATCGCCACAGTTCTCTCGAGCGCCACGTTTTTCGTCATTAGTTTGTTCAGGAAAATTTAGTTTTTATTTCTGGAAAATCTAAGGAAAAAATGAAAAGAAAAAAACCCGCAAGAGGTCCGAAGACATTGCGGGGAGCAGTTGGTCTGCTCAGTCCTTGTTGGTGCTAGAGCTTCATCGCGATCTCGCGGATGAAGTAGCCGCCGTCGTTCGAGTGCGGGACGTAGGCCCCTCGGGACAGGTTGAAGTCCCAGAGGCCCTGCTGAACGGTATCGTCGACTTTGGAGCCGTGGATGATCCACGGACGCCCATTCTCGTCGTACACCACCTGGACGCCGTTGTTGTAGTCCTGGGTGTTCGGCTGTCCACGCTTAACGTGGCACTCCTCGGGCGTCATTCCCAGGTGCTCGGATGTGCCGAGAGCCGAGAAGAAACCGAGATCGATCAGAATGTGAGAGAGCTTGCTGGTACCCATCGTGCGCCTCCCTTTAGGCATCTTGCGGGTTTTGTGCTCAAGGCCAATCCTCAAGCATCCGCCCGTAGTATAGCATATTGGTATAGGCCCCGTCAAGCCAAGGGGTAAGATACAAAAAAGCCCCTATTTTGGGCCGTTTCCTGGACTTCTAATTTGATTAAAAATTTTTCTTCCCCCAAAATGCGAAACCGCCAATTCGTTTTTGCCCCCAACCCTTCGACTTGGCTCAGGCCTTCGGCTCTGAGGCTCAAGCTCGAAGAGGTCGATCCTGAGTTTATCGAAGGACAAAATTCAATACGAAATGGCCACCGAGTCCCTCCTGCGTCGGGATAAACTCCGCGAGACGGCTTCCTTTGGCTTGCGTTTTACTAAAGTGTCCTCAATTCTAAACCATGCGCGAACCTATTTTGAGAGAAACTGAATCGCCTCGCTTCGCTCGGCGGAACGCTCGGGCGGCGCGGCATTCCCCCCTTGAACCCCCCTGCCGCGCCGCCCTCGCGGGAGGCCAAAAATTTTTCCGCCGCTTTCATTCTCTCTTCTTACTCCTCATCTGATAAAATCTGTTGATAATCTCTAATACATCATTAGTTAAACTTTTCATATTTCCTGTAAACGGCAACATAAACATTGTAAGTAACTCATGGTCGTTTGTTTTTCCAACTGCTTCGCCGAGATGTGGGATAACTGCAGAAGCAAAGGCACTCATGAACGTTTTGTCTCGAAGATGTGTAGCGCCCCTTTCCTTCAAAAATGACTCGCACTCTGCATACCGTTTCATTAAGTGCTCTATTTGCTGATTTCGAAAATCCGGTTTTTCATCAAATAAACTATAATAAAGCTCGTGAGCAAGTTTTGGTACAGAATAATCTATACCAAAATCTTCAAGAATTTTGGTTGATAAGAATAAATTTGCAATTATTAACTCTCTTAATAATTGAATCGATTGCACCCTGCTAAATTTGGTATTCGCGGCCTTCTCGATAGTCGGTATATAATTTTTAGCATTCTCCACAACTAGGTATAGAATCTCTTGTGGGAAATTGTTGCCTTGCGAATAGTTTTTATCTAAATTTTTCTCTCGCAACTTTTGCCAAACAGCTTTTACTATATTCATGGATGCAGTATCTGGAATATCTGACCCGGCGTCTTTTAGTAGAAACTCATTTTCTTTCCAGAGTCCGAAATTATTTCTAATCCACACTCCTAATCCGAAGTGACAATCAATTAGATCATCTTCAGACATAGCGGCAAGTTTCTGTAGCTCTTCTTGAGGAAAAGTAGAGATAATTCTCTCGACAGCTTCCTTAACCGTTTTTGGCATTCCTAGTTTTTCAAAATTTAGCTCGCCAGAAACTTCGCTTTCACTGATTCCATATTTCTTTGCGACATCCCAATTTATCTCGTATTTAGAATTGGTTTTGTCTCCTACTGGAGCATATTTCTGGACCATTTCCTCAATTACCTCTAACACATTACCATATTTATCAATATCATCATCAGCGAGGTTATTAATAATGGGGCGTTCCCAATGCGATAGTTCAAAGATCAACTTACTTAATTTACCACCGGCATTTTCTATCATCTTGTTCATTTCGTCCTCTGTTAATTTCTTACCGATAAGAGCGCCGTACAGCGGCCCCATTCTCCACTTAAGCAATTCTTTGAAGAGTTCCCTTTTAGAAAGATTGGGGTACGCCTTTTGTAAACGCACATACATTTTTGCTAACGTTTTAGCATTGTGTCCTACTGAACCCGGACCATGTTTAATTATGAATTTGAATATACCCATTTGTTTATTTTAACAACTCATAAACGGAAACCCCAAGTACATCAGCTAATTTTGCAATTGTCGCAAGAGTGGGATTTTTCTTTCCGCTCTCAATGTTGCTGATATAGCCTTTATCAACCTCTAAAAGACGTGCTAAAGCACCTTGCGACAATTTTTTCTTGGTGCGAACCTTTTTCAGGTTCTCGCCTAATTTTTTGGAAATTTCCTGCATATTCCTTATTCACACTTTATCACTTGTTATTTTTTGGACAACAGTTATACTATAATATAACCGTGTTAAACAATATGGAATTTGCGGCGGAAAAATTTTTGGCCTCCCGCGAGGGCGGCGCGGCAGGGGGGTTCAAG
>CAYIWX010000027.1:0-7459 GCA_964367305.1 uncultured Candidatus Saccharibacteria bacterium | reverse complement strand
GGGGGTTGGCCAAGTCGCCTTCATTCGCGAATTGGCGGGTCAAAGCATTCTGCAAAGACCTCAGGCAGTCGCCTCATCATCCGCGACCGCGAACAATCCTCTCCCACCAACGGTGGGGCCCTAAGGGTACAACCGGAAGGCGCAAGTCACCACGAGACAAAGAGCCCCCGGACCCCTTTAGGCCCCACCAAGCAGTTCGCCCCCTGATATTTTCCGGGGGTTAGTTTTTTTCTATGTTAAGATAACAAAATGATTCCTAAGCCGGAAAAATTATTCTATTGGAGCTTCGTGGGGATGAGAATCGCCCTCGGTATTATTTTTCTCTGGTTTGGGTTACTTAAATTATTTGGCGAGAGCCCGGTTCATGATTTTGTAAAAACAACGACTCCGTTTTTGGGAAGCGGCTTGGGGTGGCAAGTTCTCGGAATTTTCGAAGTTGCTTTAGGTGCTGGATTAATAATTAAATTTTTCCCAAGAATTTTATTAAGCGCTTTAATTCTCCATATGGTCGGCACTTTCACAACTTTTTTTACAGCGCCCGAAATGATGTTCCGTACTTATCCATGGCTTCTTACTCTTGAGGGAGAATTTGTAGTAAAAAACTTAGTGCTTGCGATGGGCGGACTCATTGTCCTTTCGGCTACCCCCCATCTGCCACATCACGAAGAGAGAACCAATTAAATTTTAAGCCGCTATCGTAAGAGAGCGGCTTTTTAAATCCAGAAGTGATAAACATAAAAAATAGCAGAGGTAAGAACGACTGTAATGGTAGTCTTTAGATTCGAAATGAAAAAATCGCTTTTGTGAGAAAAATATCTTCTGACAATTTCATCGAAAATCCTTCCGCCATCGAAACGAGTGAAGGGCAGAAGCTGGAAAATTCCAAGCATCAAATTTAGAACTACGAAGATCCTACTAATGTCGACTATGTCGTTCGGCTTCACAGACGGTTGAATAACGTTCCCGAAACCAACAAAGAACGAAACCAGAACGGCAATGATCAAATTCAAGAGGGTACCCGAAAAAAAGACGAAAATCTTAGCCCAAAAACCCAAAAGTTTGAATTTGAGGTGATCGCCGTCAAAACCAGCCCCGACTCCGAAAGGAAATAAACCGATCCTCAACCTTTTTACGACCGAATTTTTAAAATTCTTTCCCCAGATCACAGGCCCAAAACCGAATTTTAGCCTGTGAATAGGAATACGAAAAGCAAGGAGGGTAAGCATATGCCCTAGTTCGTGAGCAATACTTGTCACTAAAAACACTAGAAAAACCACAATCCAATGGATAAGCACCTCGCCTATCTCCCCGATTTTCAAATTTAAGTTCTATACAAAGATTACTTGAAAACGCTTTTTGGTCAAGAAATAACGCTCCCGGGCGGAACATTTTTATCCAAACTCAAAAGAACCGGGAAACCTTGCTCGTCATGAGCCGCTAAAAGCATCCCCTGGCTCTCTACCCCCTTCAAAACCCTTGGTTCAAGATTCGCAACAACAATTATCTCTTTCCCTACCAAATCTTCTGGTTTATGGCTTTCTTTAATGCCGGATACTATCTGCCTAGTCTCGCCCCCTAGATCTATTTGTAATTTTAAGAGTTTCTCCGCGCCTTCAATCTCTTCGGCAGATAAAATTTTCGCGACCCGGAGATCAATTTTCTTGAAGTCTTCGAAACTAATCATGGATCTTCTCCCAGGGCAGATTTTCTTTTCCGAAATGGCCGTAAGCGGCCGTCTGAAGATAAATCGGCGAACGCAAGTTCAATCTTTCAATTATTGCCTTGGGTCGGAAGTCAAATTTTTGGCTGACCATGTTCTCCAAACTTTCGCCCTTCTCGTTTAGGGCCTCAACCATTAAAGGCTCGGCCCGGCCAATCGCATAAGCAACCGAAACTAGGCATTGCTTTGCGAGTCCTTGGGCTACAAGATTTTTTGCAACAAAACGGCACATATAAGCGCCCGAACGATCAACTTTGGTCGGATCTTTCCCCGAAAAACACCCGCCCCCGTGAGGAACTAACCCGCCATAAGTATCAACAATGATCTTCCGGCCAGTAAGCCCCGTGTCCGCTTCAAAACCACCCTGCACAAATTTTCCCGTCGGATTTGTAAGAACTTCAACGCCGGCTAAATCGCCTAAAACGGGCTCGATTAATTTCTCGATCAAAGTTTTTCTGATTTCTTCTTGAGAGATATTCGGGTCATGTTGTGTACTTACAAGAACGGTTTTAACGCGACCATCTTCGATCGTTACTTGAGTTTTGCCGTCTGGTTTTAGCCAAGTGACCTTTCCGCTTCTTCTTAGGTCTTCAAGCATGCGAGCTAGTCTGTGGGCCAAAACAACGCCTCGCGGCATAAATTCCGGAGTTTCGTTTGTTGCAAATCCGTACATAATTCCCTGATCACCCGCCCCGCCCGTATCAACTCCCATCGCGATATCCGGGGATTGCTCTACCACCCGGGTAATTATTTTCAGATTGTCATCGTAGCCGATGTTCTTATAAACATTCCTCGCAATGTTTTCGTAGCCAACTTTAGCATTGGTAGTCACTTCACCACCCATAACTAATGTCCCGTGGCTCCCAAAACTTTCAACCGCAACGCGGGATTTCGGGTCTTGTCTTAAACACTCATCGAGAACCGCATCAGAAATCTGGTCACAGACCTTGTCGGGATGCCCCGAAGTCACCGATTCAACAGTATAAATTTTTGGCGAATAAATCCCCCACATAAATTATAAATACTGATCCCTAAAAACTAACTTCAAAATCCCGCGAACGATCCAAAAAGCGATAAAATATCCCACCATTGCCGAAACGGTAATGATATCAATCAAGTGAGTGCTCCAATAAAAGTTAGGGAAAATGAAGTTAACCGGCCAAATTAAGATAGATGTGATAATATAGAGAATTTTTACGACAAAAGTTTCGGGATTCGCGCCCAAAAATCTCAAAAGCAGGCGCAAAAATAAAATCGCTTCCCCAAGGACCAGTGCTCTTTTCAGGACGTGAATCAGAGTTTCGTGGATTTTGTAAAAAATTGCCATCTTAATGCCCGTAAAGGTTTTTTTCTATTTCCTCTAACACTGCCTCGTCGCCTTTTTCAAGATAATCAATCATAAGCCGCCTCTTTAATGGGTCATCTTCTAGTACATTAAATTTTCCAGAGTTAGCCGTGATCCACTCTGTGGGTTTCATCCCGCTTCTTTTTATAAGTGCCACTTGGATTAAATTGTGTTCTTTTAGGGTAAGTTTTCTAAACGAATCACTAGAAGTTTCTGGTCTTATGGTTTCAAGCATTATTGCTAAATTAACAAATAAAATACTTTGAGTCAAAACAAAAAACCACCCTCCTCACAAGAGCGGCTTTTTACTGTACTCACATTATAGCATATCAAGTTTCGTATCTGCTGGATGCGCCCCGATAAAGGCAAAATTCGCACCGAAGATCACTCTCCGGCAAATCCCCCATTAAACATTTCTTTGCCGCAATAATCGCCCCCTCCACCCACTTGTCACTCCCTTTATAAGGGATGATTTGGACTTTAAATTCCAGCTTTCCGTCAAAAGCTTCCTTGTCTTTATCGCCATTCGCATAAACAAAGTAACCGGTATCGGCCACCTTAAAACCATTTTGCCGGAAAAGCCACTGATAAATTTCCATCTGCCGCTTGTAACTCTCACGATATTCAGTATCAAGCGTTATCTCACTTGAAGTGCTTGTTGCTTTGTAGTCAACAACAATAAGTTCGCCTTTGGGATTTACCCAGATATCATCAACCGCCCCAGTAATTACTAAATTTGTCGGTCGGTGAAGATACTGAATGCCTTTGAAATTCTCCCGCCATTCATTTAAATCCTCATGGGCGTATGGCACAGCATCGATTTTGTAATGACTCATCAAGGGATGCGGCTCGCCTTTTGCCCGATGGATGTCAAATTCTTTCTTCAAAAGAAAATCCACCGCAGAATTCAAAGTAAATGGAAATCCCGGCGGCCGGCCAACTCCTCGGCGCCGATCCAAATAAAAACAGCGGGGGCACTCCATAAAAAGCTCGATTTTTGACCGGCTTAATTTAAAAGGCTCTTCGCTGTTTGGATTAAAAATGTTTCTTGTTCTTTGTCCGTTCATTTTTTTATTTAACCGCCCACGCACCGTTTGCCTACCGCCTTGGCATCCATAACACTACCTTCACGATCGTAAACGTAATGTTATTTTATATATCCTAAATTACAAATTTTCTTCATCGATTTCGCCAACTGTTAAAAGTCTAACACAAGCATTCAATTTGCGGTCATAAATCTCCCGAAAAATTCTTTCAGGTAAAGCAAATTTACCCAAAAAGACGCTTTTCTGCAATTTTTTATATTCGTGCAATTGCAAAACATATCTTAACCAATCCCTATCGCTACGTCTCTTTTCGGGTATATCAAATGTTACAAGATGCCATTTTCCATCCCATTGTTTTCGAAGCATTATTTTATCCTTCGTGTTTCCCAAAAATTTGGAACCCACATCGGTTAACCGATAATTTTTATTTTTTTCACGAACTATAAGCCCCTTCTCCTCTAATCGGCCCAAAATGACCCGCAAATTAAAACCGCTAATTTCTTGAAGTTCTTCTAAATATTCTTTTGATGTTTTTAAGCTCGCGGTTGCGTCATTCATTTTTTTCAAAGCCCGACCAATTGAATCGCTTTTTTCGGGAAAAGAAAGGAGTCTCGCCAGAACATTGTCTGTTACTGCCATTAAAACAGCGATACTCGAAAGGCCAAGTTTTATGAGCTTATTGTTTATTTTTTCTTTCTGGTAAAATTTCTTTTTATTGTTCATATAACAAATTTTTATTTATTGTATCGTATGGATAATTTTACCAGAATTTTTGAAATAACATTACATTCACGATCGTGAATGTAATGTTATTAATAATCTGACCTAGAAATATTGATTTAAGAACTAGGGGTACTGATTTAATTCAACAATGTTATTAATAATCTGACCTAGAAATATTGATTTAAGAACTAGAGGTACTGATTTAATTCGACAATGATTAAGAGGCGGGAGAAGGGTGTGGGGGGTGTTAGGAGTTGGGAGAGGTATGTTCAATGTCCCAGACTTCTTTGCTGATATATTTTTCCACCCATTCCAGGTCTTTCAGCATCTGTTCTTCTTTAGCTTTCTCTTCCGGACCAAGAACCTTCTGAGTCTTCGATTTGTGGACTATCGCGAGCTCCGCTTGAATGTCCCGACGCAAAACCGCAAAACCGCGGCGTACTGATTCTTCAGCTTCCTTAACTTCTTTCATAAAACGCACGTATTTCTTTCGGCCATGAACGCCGTGATAGATAATGTAAACAAGAAGCCCGATAACAACTATCAAAACTATTATAAAGAGAATGAAATAAAGGCTTTGATAACTTAGACGGGAAGCGCCGAATTGGATCGCGGTCGGGTTTACGGTCATCTGGATTTGGGGCGAAGGCGGACTCGTTTCATCGCCTAACCTTGTTTGAGTCCAAAGGAGATAATTCCCCACCGTAAGGAAACCGGAGTGGCGATAGAACCAATCGCCCCTTCTGTCGGAGGCAACCGTTTCGCTTATTGTCTCCCCACTCTCCAAATTCTGAAAATAAATAATGACTTCGCCGTTCGGTATATCGGTTTTTCCGCCAACATAGAATATTTCTTCGTTTGAAATATCCCGGGAAATATTCGTGACAAGCGGCGGCGCAATCACCGCTGCAGAAACCTGAGAAATCTGAAGCCATAAACTTCCTAAGACCAACAAAATCATCAGAACTTTACCGTATTTTTTTCGGTACCCCTTAAGTTCTTCAAGTTGACTCCGCAAATGCCCAGGCAATTCTTTCCCCATCAACTTAAAATGGTGCTTCTCGTGCCATTCTTTAACCATTTTTCCTCCAAAGAAGAGGCCGATGATCAAAATTCCGGCGATGACCCAAGCCCAAAACCAGGGGATAACGAGCCGGCTCCTTATGAAAATACCTTCGTCACCGATGAATTCGAAAACGGTTTGAGTAATTTCTATGCGCTTCATAACTTCGCGGTAATTTCCCGCTTTGTCATAAACCCGAATAATTACGTCGTATTTTCCAAGTTCAAGCGGTTCCAAAATGTAGGGACTTTGCGTCTCAAAAAATATAAGCTCATTTCCCCGTTCGGTTGTTATACTCTCGACAGTTTTACTTATTCTCTCTCCCAGATTAAGCGGGATAAGTTTTAATTCGTAGTGATCAATACCGGACATAGCATCAGTTGTGAAGAATTCCACGATCGGCTGCTTTCTCACCGTTCTTGCGTAAGGTGTGACTTCAATTTTAAAATCAGCCGGAGGTGAAGTATCAATATTTATCCCAAAGTGCGTTACACCGCCCCAAACGCCGCTCCGAAGGCTCTTTATGTGAAAATAATAAGTATCATCCGATAAGTTTTTATAAGCGACCCGAATTTCGACACCTTCCGAGATGTTATCAGGAACAGTAACCGGGTCGTCGTTCAGAACATAACTATAACCCTCTATGCCGCCGAATTCAGAGACCCAATCCAAAATAACATTTGGATTCGCATACCATTGCGATTCGTTGGAGTGGGTTTTTGAAGCAACGATCGGCCCTTGGGGTGCCGGCAAAGTGAGATCATAAACTCCGTTCTGGGTTTGTTTTAAAACATCCGTTCCTAAACCGTCGTTTGAAAGAATCCTTGTCCCGTCTAAAAATTTCAAGATTGCCTGGCCAACCTGCCGGACCCTAAAAGTAACATTGAAAACTAATCCGTTTGAAACATTGATGCCGCCGGGAACGCCCCCTTGAAGTTCGACCCTGCCTTGCTGATTATTGAATTTCGGCTGGGATGTCCAAACTCCGACAATTGATTGTCCGGCCGATTGGGAAACTATCTGCAGCTTATCAGGTGGAAAGCCTAAAAAAACCTGCAGGGCGTTAATTGATTCGTCTTTGGTGTCAAGATAAACCGAGACGTCAAAAGTGCTTCCGGCAACAAAAGAACCGCTCGTGGGACCAACGGAAAGGGTGGCCGCTCCAACCAAAAACGGGACGCCCAATAATAGCGTAGAAAAAGATAAAACAACTAAGCGACTTTTTAAATTCATTTTGTCCTTCTTTTATTGTAAAATAATGCGCCAATTATTACTAAAACAATAATCCCCAGAAAAACTAAGCCCTTTTTGAGTAATTCCTCCCTCAAAATCAAAGTTTCTTCGGATAAAACTCCATTATTGTTCATTGTTCTCAATTGAACCGCCCAAGCGCCCGACGGTAAAATAATTGGATTCGGAGCATTTATCCACTCGTCCCAAACAAACCATTTTTTGAATCTTGCAAGCGCATAACTCACTCCCGATTCATCGTCATAAGCCCGGTAAGATAAGAGTTTTTGCTTTTGGATCGGCTCTTCGGTAATTTCAACTTCAATTACCGG
>CAYIWX010000026.1:0-7509 GCA_964367305.1 uncultured Candidatus Saccharibacteria bacterium | reverse complement strand
GAAAAACAAAAAAGAGCCGCATTGGGCTCTTAAATTACAAGTCTTAACTCTTTCAGTTTTACCATAAATTCTTCTGTTTCTCTTTTGTTCCCAAATTTTTGGAGAATCAGCGATTGAACGGCACTTTCTGAAATGGGCCAAGCGTTTTCCCTAATAAATTCTTTCTCTAGGCGGGATAGGTTCATTCCGAAAAGCGTATAATCCTCAAAGGCTTCAAAAGCAATTGGGAAAGCGTCTTTAACAATCATTGCAATAGCTTCCCCATAAACCCTGATTTCGTATTGGGCATGAGAATCTAACCTTAAGGCAAGAAAATGGAAAAGGTTGTGAAGATCAATCTTCCAATACCATTCGGTGTAATTTGCAACCGAAAGCCCAATTCGAGCAAGCTCTCGAGCTAGATCTATTTCATCTCCCAGAAATTCTCGATAATGCCCATAACCACGATCATAATCTTCTTTCAATAAACTGATCACTCTCGCTTTTTGTTCGGGAGTCAATTCTTCGCCTCGACCCTGCCTATTCGATCTTGATTGTTTCCTCAAAACATTGGGATTGGGAAGATAAAATTCGTTGCTCATTTCGGAATATCTTCCAGAATATTCGTTCACATTCGCAGTACGATGACGAATCCATTGTCTTGCGACAAAAATAGGCATTTTGCAATGAAACTTAACTTCGATCATCTCAGAGGGTGTAGTATGCATATGCCGGCGAAGATATCTTATAAGACCCCTATCTTCGGTTGTTTTCCGCGTACCTCTGCCATAAGAAACGCGAGCGGCTTTCACTATAGCCTCATCATTGCCCATATAGTCGACGAGATAAACAAAACCAAAATCGAGGCATTGAATTGGACGATAAAGCCATTTTTCAGCGCCAGAACTGACTGGACGACAAGTTTGGAAATCTAAATCAGTGACGATTCTATCGGGTAGGTTCACTTCGTTCCTTTTTTAAATCAAATGGGCTGTTTTAGAGAATAACCAAAAACCGCTCCTTCGTAAAGAGCGGTTTTTGAAACAATTTATTTTAGTACATCCCCCCACCCATGCCCATATCAGCGGGGCCGCTTTTATCTTCTTTCTTTGGAATTTCGGTAATAGCCGCGCCAACTGTGAGATAGTTCGAAGCAACCGAAATTGCATTTAAGAATGCGGTTTTTACAACTTTCAGGGGGTCAATAATGCCGGCGTTTTTTAGATCGTCAACTGCATTCGTCATTGCGTTAAATCCTACCCAAGCTTCCTTGCCACCGCTCTTCCGGCTTTTCAAATCTGCAAGAACCTCGCTTGCTGATTCGCCGCTATTTGAAACAATGGCGGTAAGCGGGCTCTCAAGCGCTCTCATCAAGATATTGGATACCGCCTGATCGACTGGCGAATTTTTATCTGCTGGTTTCTCTGATTCCTTAAGCCGAGCATTGAAGAGCGCAATTCCGCCGCCGGGCACGATTCCCTCTTCCATCGCGGCGCGGGTTGCCGCAACCGCATCCTCAACTCTTTGTTTTAATTCTTTTTGGGCCGATTCGGTGGGCGCACCAATTTTTATGACCGCCACCCCGCCCGAAAGCTTGCCTAATCGTTCCTGAAGTTTTTCTTTATCAAATTCAGAATCGGTCTTTTTAACTTGGGCTCTAAGTTGGGCGACCCTCTCTTCAATTAATTTTTTGTCGCCTTTGCCGCCGACAATCGTAGTATTGTCTTTGTCGGAAACCACCCGATGGGCATGGCCCAGATCTGGAACGTCTGCCGCATCCAGCTTCTTACCAATGTCCTCTGAAATTAAAGTGGCGCCAGTTACAACCGCGATATCTTGAAGCATTTCTTTTTTCCGGTCGCCGAATCCCGGAGCTTTGACTGCTAAGACATTAAAGATGCCCCTGATTTTGTTAACAACTAAAGTTGCGAGCGCTTCGCCCTCAATTTCTTCGGCAATAATCACCAGTTCTTTTTTGCCGCCCGAAACAACTTTTTCAAGGAGCGGCAGAATTTCGCTGATTGAAGATATTTTTTTGTCGGTTACTAAAATCAGAGGGTCTTCCAAACTTGCTTCCATTCGCTCCTGGTTTGTGACCATATATTGCGAAACATAACCTCTATCAAATTTCATACCTTCGACAACTTCATAGGTGTTACCCACAGTATTCGAGTCTTCAATAGTAACTACGCCGTCTTTGTGAACCTTATCCATCACTTCAGCAATAAGCTTACCGATTTCCGGATCTTTTGCTGAAAGAGTGGCCACTTCTTCAATTTTTTTGTTCTCGTTTATAACTTCCCGCTGAGCTTCGAGTTCATAAACAACATTTTTGCTTGCTTTTTTAAGCTCTTCGGCAAGCTGGATTACATTAAAACCTTTTTCGCTCACCTCTTTCTCGCCCGCTTCAATCATTGCGTGCGCCAAAACAACCGAAGTTGTAGTGCCGTCTCCAACGTTATCGTTGGTTTTATCCGCCGCTTGTTTTAAAAATTCTGCTCCAAGATTTTCATATTTATCCTGAAGCTCGATCTCTTTTGCGACTGTGACGCCGTCAAAAGTGACCTGCGGTGCGCCGTATCCCTTCTCAATAACGACCGCCCGGCCGCGCGGACCCAAGGTCATCCGCACCGCCTCCGCGAGTTTATCAATGCCTTTTTTTAAGGCGGTTCTTGCCTCTTCGTTAAATAAAATTTGTTTTGCCATGAGTTTAGAAATTAGATATTAGGAATTAGGAATTTTGCAATTATTGAATTTATTCAATAATTGCAAGGATATCATCCTCATCACCGACAAGATATTTTTTCTTTTCGAATTCGACCTCGTCTGGTCCGTATTTTTTGAAAAGGACTTTGTCGCCGACCTTAACCGACATCGGGACTCTTTCGCCTTTGTCATCGAATTTGCCGGGGCCCACAGCAACAACTTTGCCTATCATAGGTTTTTCTTTTTCAGCCGTATCCGGAAGGACAATACCGCCTTTGGTTTTATGCTCCTCCTCGATCGGTTCGATAAATAGATGGTTTGATAATGGTTTGAACATTGCTGTATCACGTATCATGTATCATGTATCAAGTTTAAAGTCTTATTATTTCTTGATACTTGACGCTTGATACCTGAAGCTTTTTTATTAGCACTTCCGACCTTTTGTTGCTAACGATTAAAAGTATATAAAAACCCACCCAATTTCGTCAAGACCCCGCGACCTTACTTATTCAAGTTTTTCAAAGCGTCCTTCAGGGCACCCCGAAGTTCGTCTATGTTCGGTTCGTGTCCTTGATGCGTTTTTCCAAATTTTTTATCCTCAACCGGCTTCAATTCGCTAAGACGAAGCTCGTGTTCGTGCTTTTCTTCTAAAGTTTGAGGGATTTCTTCTCGGAGAATACTCGGTCTAGGCGATATTGGAGGCGGTGGAACAAAACTTGGCCTTTGGGCCTTAAATTTTGTTTCTGGCGCTCTAGGCAATGTTTTTTCTTCCCTTCCTTTGTCTTCTTTGGGTTTTTCAAATTCAATTCCCAGCGCCGAAAGATCTGATGCATATTTTTCTTTTGGTCTTGCTTCTCTTACGAAAATCCGTGGCAACCGCTTTAATTCCCCTGATTTTATCTTGTTTAAGCAGTCGCTGCAATAAATCGGCCGGCCCGGTTCTGGCTCAAAAGGAACTTTAGCGGGCTTGCCGCAAGAAGAACAAACCACTTCATACCTTACGCTACTAGTAGCTGCCCCAGCCTCACTGCCATCACTGCCCATTACACCGCTCCATTCGGATATTTCTTTTTCAACTATTAGGCGAGGTCTTGCGTAGCGTTTCCTAGAAGACTCGATAATTTTTTGGGCTGTCATAAGAGAAGTATCTACTCGAAATGGCGGAAGAGTCGTTGCCGAAAATGGACGACACGAAACACCGTCAACCATTAGCCGTAAATAAACACAATAATTCGGGAGATTTACAATGTCTTGAATAATAAATTCCGGCTCAAATTCACTCTCTAAAAATTCGGCATCCGCCGCCCCGACGCGGAATAAGACCATCGTACCGGTATTGCCGAAAATAGCATCCCGCACTTTTGTCGAAACGTCAGTAACAAGTTGACCGATATACTGATGGGCAAGAATGAGATCTAGGCGATATTTTCGAGCTTCGGACAGTATGCCCGCAAAAGAATCAGTAGCGAAGTTTTGGAACTCATCAACATAAAGATAGAAATCAACCCTTTCTTCCTCCGGTACTCGAACCCGTTCCATTGCCGAAAGCTGAATTTTGGTAATTAGCATTGCTCCCAAAAGCGCCGAATTGTCTTCACCGATCCTTCCTTTCGAAACATTAACCAAAAAAATCTTGCCGCTATTCATTATTTCAAAAATATCAATTGTGCTTTTCGACTGGCCAACGATATTTCTGATCAAAGAAGTTGAAAGAAATTGACCGACTTTATTTTGAATCGGAGCAATTGCTTCGTTTCTGAATTGGTCCCGCCACTCTTCGTATTCATGGATCCAAAAAGCCTTGACTACCGGGTCCTTAAGGTTAGAAACGATCTTCTGCCGATATTCTTTATCAACCAAAATCCTCGTAACGCCGAGAAGTGTGCTTCCGGGAGTGTCAAGTAGCGCCAGGATCGCATTATTCAAAATATACTCCATCCTCGCTGACCAGACATTAGACCAAATCTTCGTAAAAATTCCCATAAGGCCGGAGGCAACCAAATGTTTATATTTCGGATCGGGCAATTCAAGCACATTGAAACCAATATGAGAATCTTGGTCTGCGGGATTAAAATAAATTACATCTTTCATTCTCTCTTCCGGAATTTTTTCCAAAATGCTTTCAACCAGTTCTCCGTGGGGATCGACAACACAAATACCTTCGCCATTCGCGATATCCTGAATCACCATATTGTGCAGAAACGCGCTTTTTCCGGTACCGGTCTTACCGACAACATACATATGCTGGCGGCGATCCTTGCGTTTGATCCCGAATAAGCGGTTCTGATTCCGGAAATTAGTCCGTCCGAAATAGACAACGTCTTTGTCGATCTTTTCCAAATCAAGTGCCATTTTATTATTATAGCGCGAAACGCTTATAACCGGCAGGCGAGAGCAATGTAAAAACATAAGGTTTTTGCGGTTGCCGAGCGAACCGATTACAAACGCGAAGCGTTTATACGCTGAAGCTGCCAAAAAACCTAACCCATTCCTTCACAATCCCCAGTGGTTTCGCAGTGAATATCTTTTTCTGAGACCCCCTCCCTCCCTTCAAGTTTAGCAATAGTCTTACGCAAATCTTTTACTCGATGCGAAAGCCGCTCTGCCCTTATAATTAAGCAGACAAGAAAGAAAACTATAATTGCTATAATCCACCAATAAAGATACATTTTATTATGTCTTTATTGTACGCTTTTATTGCGAACTTGTCAATCCTCCTCTTAAAATTCAACTTTTTTAATGGCTAAATTCAAGATAACTCTGCTCTCGGGATTGTTATTTTCGTAAATAAATATCGGCATTTTTGTATCTTCCCAAATGTATCCAAGGGGTGCGCTAAGGGCAACTTTCAGACTACTTTTCACCCCCGATTGACGCTCAAAGATAAATTGATAACTTTTTCCCTCCCTGAAGGACTGGTTGTTCTCTCCCGGCGTATGATACCGCAAATTTAATTCTTTCGTTTTTCCAGCCGGAGTAACAAGCCACGTACTAAAAACTTTTTTACCGAAAGCATCCAAACTCCAGGCTTTATAATTAGCCATAAAAACCTTTGTTTTTTCAATTAGATCGAGGTCGGAGTTTACTTCGTAATTCAAATAAGTCGGCAATTCAGTGACTCTAGAATCATTTCCTTTTAACGAAAATAAACTTGAATTGGGATTTGTAAATATTTGAATGTAATCCTTGTTCGGTGCTCGCCACCAAGGATCTTTTTCTTTATCTCCCCTGTGGGTTCTCAGTACCCTAAGATCAGTAAAAATACCTCCCTCGGTATCGAGGTCAATCTTGACGTCAACTGACTGATCAATGAAAGCGTCGCTTTTGCCGCCGGCGATATTCGCATTTACAACCGCAAGGTAACTCCCCCAAAAATTATTTGGCAAGGAGTAAACTGCGCCTCCAAGATTTTTTGCAATGAAGAAATTTTCCAAGTCTAGGTCTTTCGCGAAAACCATAATATCTTTGGATTTTATGTGGCTTGCTAGTTTTTCTATCAGGCTTCTTTTTCCTTCGGTGGGAAGTTCCTTCAATCTTTCTAAAATAATGGGCGTGAGAACACTAAGGATTTTCTTGGGATTTTGGCCCGGTTTTTTATCACGACCGGCCTCCACCTCATATTGAATTTCTTTCAAAAAATTATCTTTATCAATTTTTAATTTATACTCCTCAATCTCAATGGGGCCAACAATTTCTAAAATGCTTTGAAGGACGTTGATGTTCAAAGCAATAGCGCCTTCAAATCCAATATTTTTTTCTTCATATATTTTCGATTTCTCCAAAAAACCCAAAACAGTTCGGGCGGACGTCGGAAAATCGAAAAACCAGTTAGCGTCCCTTGCTCCCCAATCTTTTGTAACTGACTGAAGCGGCTCGGGCGGAATCACCTTTGATTTGAAATTCAAAGGATGATCCGGCCAATAAATATCCTGAACCTCGAGGTTTGTCATTTGCCCGTTTTTAAAAATAAGATCTCCATAACTTCCGATAAAACCGCCGCCCGGCCTGATTTCAGCCGGATTTTGAAAGAATAAAGCGAAGTGCTTGTCTGTTTCAGATCCCAAAACAGAAATCAAGCTGCCCAAAAACTTATCGGCTGAATGAAGTTCGGAACTATATTTCAGATATTGATCGGCGAAAATTTGATTAACACTCTCGGAAACTGAAGCAACCTGTTTCAAGTTAACCGCTGAATTTCTTACCGTCCCCACCCCCTCGTTGATGTTTTTTAATAAATCGCGGAGAACAGCTAATTTTTCAGTCAGTACTTTCCCGTTATTTTGAAAATATTCAAAACCATTGGCCTCTAAGTCGGAGAGGACCGTTGAAAAACGGAGGAGATCTAGATTGAGTTTAGTGATTTGATTAAGAAAACCACTGGCATCTTTGAAAATCGGCACAATTTCCCCCACAAACCCAAGGAAACTTTCGTTTCTGCCGAAAAAACTGCCCATTTTTGCAAGTTCTGAATGGTTGTCTTCAAGATATTTTGAGGCATCATCTGTCCTCAGGTCCTTTAAAGCCTTGACCGACAAAGAGAAATTATCAACTATTTTACCTCCTTTTTGTTTTAATTCCGCACTCAAGCCTCTCACGTTCCAGAAAAGAATAAGAGATAAAATCGCTACAAAAACAAGGGATAGGGCGGTCCACTTCCAAAATTTATTCGCTCGGAATAAATTGGGACGCGATAATTTACTAAAGCGGCTTAAATTTATTTTGGGCGGGGGCTTAAAACGATCATAATTGAACTTGGGGAGTTTTACATCAACCAAAACATTATCTATATTTTTTGCCGGCACTATTTTTATTTCTTTATCCATA
>CAYIWX010000025.1:2180-8031 GCA_964367305.1 uncultured Candidatus Saccharibacteria bacterium | reverse complement strand
CCCCGAAGTGAGCGAGAACAAATTTATCTATCACGGAGAGCTGGTTTGTGAAGAAAAGAAAAAGTTAGATTTGACTCCAACAGGTAGTAAGGTGTACCGTATCAATAGAACAATTTTCATAGCGGGAGATGTGAATAATGCAGAACCGAAGATGGAACATTTTCGCTTTCGTATTAGGTTGTCTTCTTGTTTTGTATGGGGTATATGAAATTTTTGGAGATCACCCCCTATGGCATGTACTTATCGATTTTTTCTTGGGCGTTGTCAACATAATCTTAGCCTGGCCAGTTATATCTAGAAAAGTTTGAAGAAGGGTAATTTACTCCCCACGCTTTGGGGAGTTTTTGTTTTTCTGTTATTCTGAAATTAAATGAAAAAGAAAGTATTTATAGGTGTTGCCTGGCCCTACGTTAACGGTGATATTCACATTGGTCACTTAGCCGGTTATTTGTTGCCGGCAGATATTTTTGCACGGTTCAATAGATATATTGGGAATGACGTACTTATGGTTTCTGGCTCTGATTGTTTTGGAACGCCGATTACACTAGAAGCTGATAAAAGAAAAGTTCATCCAAGGAAAATTGTTGATGAATACCACGTAAAAAACGTTAAATTATTCGAAAAGTTGGGGATTAGTTTTGATCTTTACACCAAAACCGATACTGAAAATCACAAACAAATCGTTCAAGACTTTTTCATTAAACTTTTAAAAGCAGGATATATATTCAAGAAAAAAACCGATCAATATTATTCTGGTATAGAAAAACGTTTCTTACCCGATAGATATGTGAAGGGCACCTGTCCGCATTGCAGTTATAAAGATGCAAGAGGCGATCAGTGTGATAATTGCGGGAACATAATTCATCCTGGAGAATTAAAGGACGCTCTAAGCAACTTAACCGGCAAACCCGTCACTCTAAAACAAACCGAACATTATTTTTTAAATTGGCCTCAATTTCAAGAATTTTTAGAAAAATATATTAGGAAAGCTGAAGGATGGCGGTCTTGGGTACTCCACGAAACAAGAGGATGGCTTGAAAAAGGTTTGGCATCTCGGGCCATAACTCGAGATTTAGACTGGGGAATAGAAATTCCAACGGAGAAAATTTCAAAGGGGTTGCAAATTGAAGGAGCTGAAAATAAAAGAATATACGTTTGGTTTGAAGCGGTTATCGGATATTTTTCGGCATCTGTGGAATGGGCGGAAAAAAATAAAAGAAAGTGGAAAGATTTTTGGCACGATAAAAAATCTTTACACGCTTATTTTATGGGGAAAGATAATTTGGTTTTCCATACGCTTTTTTGGCCGGCAGAACTTTATGGCTATGACAAAAAACTTCATTTGCCTGATTTGCCCGTTATTAATCAATTTCTGAACCTTGAGGGGCAAAAATTTTCTAAATCAAGGGGGATAACAATTGATTCGGCTTATTTTGCCGATACCTACGGGCTAGACACCCTTCGTTTTTATTTAACCCTCATTGCGCCGGAGTATACCGATACAAACTTCAGTTGGGAAGACTTTCTTAGCAAAAATAACGATATCTTTATCGGCAATTTCGCGAATTTTATCAATCGAACGCTTACTTTGGCCAAGGGCTTGGATTTTTCTAAAACGAAGGTGGGTGAAGAAATTTCAAACGAGGTCGAAAAATTAGTTCACGAGGCGGAATCAAATCTAGAAAATACAAAATTTCGAAATTATGCCGAGACAATTCTGGCTTTATCGGATTTCGGCAATAAATATTTAAGCAAAGAAGAGCCCTGGTTTTTATCCGCCAAAGGCGGATCCGCCTCAGGCGGAAAGCTAAAAAAAGAAGAAAAGTTTATTGAAGTTATATCAAACGCCCTTTATATCGTTCTCGCTCTAGCTCTTATATCAAAACCGCTCCTGCCGAATTTAGTTCTAAAATTGGAGAGAATGCTCGGAGTTAGTTTTGAGAAATGGGACGTCGAGAATCTCAAAAAAATCATTAAAAAGGTGAAGGTTAACCAGATTCAGCCCCTATTCAAGAAACTTGAAGGAGAGATCGTCGAAAAAGAAAGAAGGAGGATTGGGGCTTGATTTCAAAAAAGCAATCGTTTAATTTGATTTAAGCCCCGTTTACAAAAGAGGACTTGTGAGAATCTTTGTCGGCAAGGGTGTTTATCCCCACGACGAGCGTTCTTTTTACTGGTCTCGAGAAGAATGTTTTATTGGTGTTATTGAATGCGAGGACATAGAGACTCTCGCCCGAAACGCGATGGCCCAACTGAATTTTTTTATATTTGCTTGCGGGCACCACGATATGAGCGAGAGAAATATCGATTTTTCGGTGGTTCAAGAAAAAGAAAATCCGCGGTATCTTTTCCCGAGGAAATATTTTCCACTTTCGGAAGAAGAAAAAGAAAAATTCTGGGAAGAATTTCATAAGTTAACAAAAAGGCCTCGTAATTGAGGCATTTTTATTTTCTTAAGTTTTATAGAATTATGGCCCGAACTTTCGTTACGTGAGGAACCCTTCTGATTTCCTCGACGGCTTTTTCTACGTCAGTCGAGGCATTATTGATGTCGACTACGTTATAAGCCCATTCTCCGCTTGGATCCTCATTATAATGAAAACCGGTGATATTATAATTACGATCTCGAAGGACATCGGTGAAACCATTAATAACGCCGGGGACGCTTTTGTTCGAAATCAAAAGCCTTAGATTGGCACTTTTTTTTGGCTTGACATCAAAGGCTGGGAGGTTTGGAGAGTTTAAGACGCTTCCGCTTCGCCAGAAATTTACAAATTGGTCCGAAACCATTTCTAAAGCTCTCTTTTGGGCTTCAAGGGTTGAGCCGCCGATATGGGGAGTAAACTCGGTTTGATCGGGGAATAGGGAATAAAGATAAAGATTGCCAAAATCACTTATGTAAAATTTAACCTTTCCTCCCTCTATTGCGCTTCGTATAGCAATCTCGTCAATGATTTCCCCTCGAGCGAAATTTAAAAGCACAAATGGTTTTTGAATCTTTTCGAAAAAGGAGTCTTTGATCATTCCGCCTGTTTCTTCCGTGAGAGAGGGATGGAGAGTTACGAAATCGCATGGCGGAATCTGGTCAAACGAATTTATTCTTATTACGCCTGGCGTGTTCTCGCTAAGAACATACGGATCGTATCCATAAACGGTCATTTCAAAAAAGAGACAAGTTTTAGCCACAATTTTTCCAACGTATCCCAGACCGATTACTAAAATACTTTTCCCCTTTAACTCTTTCCCGACAAACCCACCTCTAAAACCATCTAAAGCCCTTGCTGTTTCTTCGGGATTATTTTTGCCGGTCCTCAAAACATCACGTAAATATTCCTCCACTTTTTTTCTTGCGGCAACGGTTTTTCTTGAATATCTGATCATTGCCTCGACTACTGAATCTCTTACCGCAAGAGCGTTTGCTCCGGGGGCGTTCAGAACAACAATGCCATTCTGATTGCACCAATCAATGGGAACATTGTCTACACCAGAGCCGGCTCGGCAGATTGCAAAAATATAGCGGCCCAGCCCCCCCATTCTTTTAAAAATTGGTTTCAGGTCGGTAGAGCGAAGAAAAACGGCTTGAGGACCATCTTCAATACTTACCACTTCCAAATTTCCTACTTTGCTCTCCAGTGTTTCTCTCGGAATTCTATCGAAAATAGTTATCTTCATTCGGGTCCCTCCGGCGTCAAAAAAACTTTCCTTATTGTACTCTAGATTTGTCATTTTTGCACCTTTCTTCTAGAGTTTATTTAGCCCCCCATTTTAAAAAGAGAAGATTTAGATGAAGGCGCTGAAGCTCTTCGTTTTTACAGTGTTTTTAGGCGGATGTCTTTCGTGGGTTAGAAAAGGGGACTCGCCAATCCCTTACGGCCGTTATAATGTCTTGGAGTGCGAAATAAGCATAGATAGCATAAGCGGAGATACTTTGCGGATCGATTTGCTGATCCAGGACGAAAATAGCGAGCGCGGGAAACCATTATCTACTTACGCCCTTTTTGTAAGTGAAAACCCATCATACCAAGATATCATAAAAGAATTGTCTCCAGATAGTCTTACGAACATCTCCATAAGAAAAATTATTTGGCTTCCTCTTCAGAGTGTTTGGGTGCGGGACGTAAGTGATCCGAAAACAAGCAATTATATGAAATTGAGGCGAAAAATGCCACTCTTTAATTTCAACGATGGATCAATTCACGCTCTTCACGTTTGGGATGAGGCATGTAAAATCGAACCCATCTAGAAAAGAAATACCACCAATAGGGGTGGTTTTTATTTATCTTGAGTTTTATCGAATGGTTTTTTTACCTTAGCTAAAGATTCTTCAAGATAAGCTTTAATTCTTGTAAACAAAAGGAGCAAGTGTCGCAAGGTTTGGTTTTTTTCCTCTTGTATCGTTGCTAAAATTTTAGCTACTCGAGACAGTTCTACTCCTCTTGGTCCTTTTATAATTTTTACTCCGGCAGATTCTAGGGCCGTATCGGTTCCTATTTCTAAACTTTCAATGACCTCGGAATCTTTGGTGAAGTCTTCGATCGCAAGAGATCTCCTTTTCTTTAAGGAGAGTGCAATCAGTATCGGTATTCCTATCGCTGCCACCACACTTAACCCCAAAAGAAATTTAAGAACAGGATCGGTGCTATCTTTGGTTACTTGATTTATTTCAGTGACAGCGATTTTAAACGAAGATCGCCCTTCGTTATACTTTTCAATTTCTTCGAGGTAGGTCGAATCAATTGCAATATTGTCCGGATAAGCAGTATTTACTCGAAATTCATATTCTCCGTTTTCGTCCCTTATTTTTCCAAAGACAATCGGGGTGCTCTCTCCATCTTTTAAGTTTAATAAAATGCTGATTACCGAGCCACTTCTTATCTCTTGCAAGAAATAAACGTAGTCAATGTCGGTGATGGATCGGGGGCAAAAAGTAGGGTATTCAGTCCCGTCTGACGGGTCGTCGGTCAAGGTTGATTTAATTTCGTGAGATATTTTTAAATCTTCGAGAAGTTCAAGGTGAGCTTTTTTGAAAGGTGGATAGATGGTTATAGTTTTTCTTTCGCCTCCGACAATCAAATCAGCTTTTATGTAATTGCAGGGCTCATAGATTATAACGTGAGCAATTAACCCTTTCTCTAAAAGCTCGACATATCTTTGATATGTAACATCTCGCAACTTTCTGCTTTCTTTTTTTGAAATGGTCACCTGTCCAATCGTTATTCCGATCATAAGAGAAATCGCAACAATAACGAATAAGCTGAAGATTCTTTTCTTCATTGGTATTCACCCCCTCTCGAGAATAACTGGAAATTTCAAGGCGCTCTTTTTATAAAAGCACTTAATTTGGGAGTTGACAAAAAGGGAGATGGGGGATTAAACTACGGACAGTTATTTAGGAGGAAGGGGCGAAGATGAGATTTGCTCTGAAGCCTTGGTTGTGGCCGCTTTATTCAGGCATTATTCTTTTGCTATCTTACGTTAATCCTATCCCAGTAACATTGGTTGCCGCTATTTCAATAGCAGCCTGTAATCCGAACATTTTAGTAGAAGGAAAACTTCCCTTCTGCCCCACTTCCGATAGTGGATTTACGCAAAGAGACAGCGTTTCTTCGGGTTGTTGCCCCTCCGATTCGGCTATTGCAAGTGGTAAGGTGCCATACTCAGCTTTTTGTCAGATTGATAAAATTGGGAATCGGAGCGTTATCTATGCCTTCCTAAATATTAATGTTGGTTTTAGACCTGAAAACATCGTCATTTACCTGGAAGATCTTTCTCGTGATCCCTCGGGTCAAATGCACTACAGAGTGAAGAGTGAAGGATACCGCTGGTTCTTAATTTCCGAAATTCAGAAAAA
>CAYIWX010000025.1:0-2080 GCA_964367305.1 uncultured Candidatus Saccharibacteria bacterium | reverse complement strand
TCTTTCGTCAAGCCGTTTTCTAAGATAATCAATGTTGGCTTTTAATTCTTTTATATTTTCATTATATTTCTTGAGTTCTTCCCCTTCCAGTTCTCCTCTTTCAAAAATCATTACTATTGCTTTATTGCAGTCGTCATTTATGTCCCTGATTAAATCAGCGTTTTCGTCGAGAGGTTGGTAACCCCTCACATATTTTCTGTGCTTGATTTCCTCTATCGCTTCGAGGTCAATTTCCCTCATCATCGCTTCTCTTTCTAATTCTTGAAGTTTTCTATTGGCTTCCTTTCTGGCTTTTGTGAAGGGGACGGTGCTTGGTAAACGCGCTTGTTTTTCCGCGGCCCTGATTTTTTCTTTAAGTCCCCATAGGTGTTCTACAAGATGGTCCGTAAAGTAATCAGCCAGAGTTTTTAATTGTTCGTTGGTCAGGTAATCGAGACCGTTTTTTTCGTAAGCCTCCAAAGCATCTTTCACTGATGTTTCGTTTTCTGGCGCTGGATTTTCGCTCACGGTTGGGACTTCTCTTTGTACTTTCGTTTCTTCAGTTTCTTCTTGACCAATTGGCTGTCTATACCACTCTCGTCTTTTCTCCCTTTCGGCTTCTTTTGCGACTTTATCTGCCGCAATTTCTTGCCTCATCTCTTGAAGGCCCAAAACCTCCTTTTTACTTGGTTCTTTGGGACGTTCTGTTGCTTCACCCCGTCGGGCCTCTTCCATAACCCTTTCAATATCTTTAGGATCAAATTTTTCCTTTGACATGTTAATCGTTTTCTCGCCACTCTGACCAAAGATGTGCTTGTTCGGCTTTTAGAGATCCAAGTTGGTCTTCAATTATTCTTATATCTTTTTCATCTTCAGCGATAGCCTTTCTATAAAGTCTTATTTTTATCTTATTCGACAGGTGGTTTATTTTTTTTATTAATTTGAAATCCCATTCTCCTGCGATAGGATCGAGGAGTCGTATTGCTTCGATTTCTTCAATGGTCCTTTCAACCCTGGACAATCTGACTATTGAGGTTTCTAATTTCTGGGTGACGGCTTGCCTTTCGGAAATTAGTCTTTCTCTCTCATTGGCGTTCAATGAAGAGATTTCCATCAAACGTTTTATTTCTTGCAATCTTAAATTTAAGTAATCTGTTTGTTCTTTGAAAGCGTGTTGAAGGTTTTTAAGGGCTACAAGATTTAAAACCGCTTCGTGTTCTGCTAGAATTTCTGATTCCACTTTGCCTTCAGTTGATGATTTAATTTTACCCCCTTGAGTTTCCATTCGATTTTTGGCCGTTTCTTCACCTCTGAAGTATCGACTTATATTTGTTCTTTGACCACCTCGTTCTACAGTTTCCTCTCCTTCCGAGCTGCTAAGCAATGCCTCGAGAGCGGCTTCGGTCTCGGGGCTTACTTTGTCTTCCGGTTCTTCAAACATAACCAAATCATACCCCTTCCGTTTAAAAAATAAAGATTCTATAATCTTTTTAGTCTTTTTAATTTTTAATTACAAGGAGCCGAGTGTGAAAAACTTTAGATTTGGCGTATTTGTTGTTCTTTGGTTGCTGTTTCTCTGGCCTCAAAACGTATTGGCTCAAGAGGATTCTCTTTTTAGGCGGGTGGTTGTGCGGCGCGGTGAAACCCTGTCGGGTCTTTTTCGCGAAAACTGGGAAATTGTAAGCCGGATTAATAGAGTGAGTCCGCATACCCTAAAAGCAGGATCAGTTTTGAAAGTTCCGAAAAGTTGGGAATCGGCCAAAAACTATACACCACTTCCGGGTGTATTGCCCCAAATAACCCACTTTAAAAAGTTTGTGCTGATAGATTTAGAAAAGCAGTATTTGGCAGGTTATGAAAGTGGTGTGCAGAAATTTTGGTATCCGATTTCAAGCGGTTTTAATCCGGTCCAGACACCTCATCGTTATATCAGAATAGTGATAAGGGCAGATAGTGTTTATGGCGGAAGAGTTTATGGAGATTCTTTACCGGATTTAAGTACGCCTTCGGGATTTTTCGAGGTAATCACGAAAGACTCGGTTCATGTTTCGAACGCTTTCTTTGACAAAGACAATGATGGAATACCAATGCCTTGGGCGGT
>CAYIWX010000024.1:4273-8362 GCA_964367305.1 uncultured Candidatus Saccharibacteria bacterium | reverse complement strand
AACCACAAACCGGAAAAGTTTTCCACAGGCAAGGCTTTGACAGGAAATCGTGGAAATCTACAATGAATTCAGATCCTGAACAACTGAATACTGTACCGGAGCCTCAAAGCTCCGCCTTTCGGACGCAACGGCGTTCTAATTAGTAAATCTGCATCAGCATACGGCTCCTCCTTGAGGAGCTTTGCTTTTTTTTGGGTTTTTGTTTATTATTGAATTTATGGAAAGTGGAAGAAAAATTGAGGCGGGACCAGAAAGCGAATCAATCGAAATGAGAATTGCCAATGCGAAAACCTTGGAGGAACTTTACACGCTCGTTGCGGCCATAGACGAAATCCCAGGATCGCGGGAAAGAACTTACGTCGGTCGAGAAAAAAGCGACGCAATGAAAGAACTTGCCGATTTTTGTATAAAAAACGGGGTAAAGCCTGAAAACGTGGAAGACACGGCTTTTAAAATGCCCGCCCCCCATGCTTACGGCATTAGAAATAGATTTTTAGAACTTCTTGCAAAAGAGCTTGGGAAATAATACACTTAACCCACCATTCAGTACCGATCGAACAATCAAATAACAGCCAAAGAACTTCGGGTTATTGACGAAACGGGCCAGGTTCTCGGAGTTCTGAAGCTCGAAGAAGCTCTTAAAATTGCCGAAGAAAAAGGGCTCGACTTAATAGAAATTGCGTCGCACGCGAAACCTCCCGTTGCGAAAATAATAAGTTTTGATAAGTTCCGCTACCAGAAAGAAAAAGAAGCGAAGAAACAAAAACAAGCCCAGAAGATAAAAGAATTAAAGCACGTAAGAATCACCCCTCGGGCCGCCTTAAATGACCTTCAAATAAAAGCCAGAATGGCCGAGGAATTTTTGAGTAATGGCCATAAGGTAGAAGTCAATTTATTTCTTCGTGGCCGGGAAAAAGGAAACAGGGTCTGGAATTTTCAAAAAATTAGAGGATTTTTGGAGATGATCAAAACCCCCCACCAAATAACCATGGAACCGAAAGCGGGCGGAAGAGGACTTGTAACCCAAATCACTAAACGATAACAATCACCATGACAAAACATAGTATTTCACAGAGAATAAGAATCACGAAAAGTGGCAAGATTATGCGTCAAGCGATGACCTTGGGCCACTCGCGCGCAAACAAAAGCAGCGTTCAGATGCTAAGAAAAAAACTAGCGCGCGGACTAAGTGATTTAAATCTCAAAAAAATCCAGAGATACCTCTAAACCTAATTTCTAATATCTAAATATGACTCGAATAAAACGCGGCGTTAGCGCGCATAAAAAGAGGGAGAAACTTCTTAAATACACAAAGGGTTTTCGCTGGGACCGGAAATCAAAAAAGAGAGCGGCTAAAGAGGCGCTCCTTCATTCGTGGAGCCGGGCTTTTAAGGGCCGCAAAGAAAAAAAGAGAGACTTCAGGGCGCTTTGGAATGTCAAAATTAACGCCGGCGTCCGAAGCGAAGGAATGAAATACAGCCAATTCATAAACGCTCTAAAGAAAAAAAATGTAAAGCTTGACCGGAAAATTTTAGCCGATCTTGCCCAAAACGAACCCGCCGTCTTCAAAAAAATCGTGGAGTTCGTCCGGTAGTAAATCGAGCACGCGGCTTTTTTATCTTGTTGTCTTTAATAATTATCCCTTCTTTTTTTAGAATTCGAATTTTTTCCGCTGTTCCTACCGCAAACCCCCCAACAAAACCATTGGATCTTACAACGCGGTGGCAGGGAATTTTAATTAAATTAGGGTTCTTGTTTAAAGCATTTCCGACCGCTCTAAAGGCCTTTGGTGCCCCAACCGCCTTAGCGATTTCTTTGTAGGTGGTGACTCTCCCTCGAGGAACCTTTTTTATCGCTCGGTACACTTTTTCCGCGAATGATTTCATAAGCTTTTTTTAAATTATTTTTATAAATTTGATAAGTGAGCAATCGCAATGCTTCCCGATAAGGGAGCCACGCATAACCCTTATGTTCAGAAGATATCCGCACAACTGGATTGGAAGTTTCGGCTAGGAAAAAAATAACTATCTTCAATAACTTTCTTTTTTTGTCGGAAAGAAAAAAAGAATTGCGAGCGTTAAACCGTGGATCAAATTTGAGATCACCCCGCCCAAGACCCGTTTCCTCATAAACTTCACGTAAAGCCGCTTTGTACGAGGATTCTTTTTCGCCTTCTAACTTGCCTTTAGGAAAATTCCAATAATTTTTTCCTTTGTAGAGCAATAAAAATTCGGGGCCTCTTTGAGTTTTGTGATAAACAATTATGCCGGCTGAAATTTCTTTGCGCATTTTATTTTATTGGCTCTCGATAATTCTTTGAATTTCCGATGGAATCGTTGACCAAACAATCTTACCTCTCTCAAAAATTCTAACCGAACCGTCCTCTTCTGACAAAACAAAAACAGTTGTGTTCTTCAGCCGATAAGAAGCGGCGATAGCGGCTAAGTGCCGCGTGTGAACCTTTTTTGCGAAACCAAAAGCTTCGGACAAGTCTTTAGTATGGTCGCTCGAATGCACAATCTTTGAGACCTCTTTCGGCCTCACGTTTTCAAGATAAGCCCCGCTTCCTAAAATTATCCCTTCCTTGTTTACAAGAATTGCTCCATCAAAGTCTATGGTCTTTTTTATAGCCTCGGTACATTGATTAAGAGAATGCTTCCCCAAATCAAAGTGGTGATTCCTAAAAATATCCTGATCAATGTCGGAAATAGCAGCGTATTTTTCGTTCCATTCCCTCTGCCAACCCAAAACCACAAGCAAGCCGAAGGGCCTTTTGATTCTCGATCTCAAAAGCAAAATAATTTCGTAAACCTTTAATTTGAGTCCCGGCGAAATTCCATCTTTTTCGCCATCGCTAAAAACAAAAGACAGGTTTTCCTGTTCCTTTTTGGTAAATAATCCGAATTGGCTGATTCTCTTAGCCAATCTAACGATTTCCAAAATCTGTTTAAGTATTCTCCGGGGCATGTATTATTTCTTGAGCATTTTCAGCATCTTTTCTAATGGCCAGGCATTAATGATGTCGTCTTGAGTTGCGGAGCCGCGGCGGGCTTGAGCAATGCCGTATTCTAAATAGGATAGGTGCATATAAGAATGAGCGTCAGAATCGATCGCCATCTTAACGCCTGCTTCAACGCATTTCTTAATATGTTCGTCTTTTAAATCAAGCCGATCGGGATAGGCGTCTATCTCTAAAATTGTTCCGGTACGCTTCGCGGTTTTTATAATTTCGTCAATATCAACCTCGTAAGGATCACGTTTATTCAAAATCCGGCCAGTCGGATGAAAAACAATATCCACATTTTTATTTTCCATCGCCCTCTTAATTCTCTCAGTCTGGTCTTTGCGGGACAGACCGAAATAAGAATGAACCGAAGCGCCCACCACATCGAGTTTAGACAAAATTTCATCCGACAAATCCATCGAACCGTCCTTTAAAATGTCACATTCGGTTCCCTTAAGAACCCGAAACTGGCAACCTGAAACTTGTAACTTTTTATTAACTTTATCAATTTCTTTCCATTGCGCCCGAATTTTTTTCTCATCTAAACCACCGGTCATCGCAAGCCGTTTTGTGTGGTCTGTTATCGCGATGTACTCTAAACCGGCCACAATCGCCGCCCGCGCCATCTCTTCAATTGAATTTGTCCCATCGGTCCAATCGCTCTGAATCTGCAAATCCCCTTTTAAATCTCCGTAGCCAATAAGTTCGGGTAATCTATTCTCACGAGAAAGTTCTATTTCGCCGGTATTTTCCCGCATCTCCGGCTCGATATAATTCAATCCGAGCGTCTTATATAATTCTTCTTCTGTACGACCCGCAATTTGGCGCCATTTACCTTTTCCGCCCGAGGCGGATCCGCCCTGGGCGGAAAAAAGGCCGTATTCATTCAATTTATACCCTTTCTTTAGGGCCATTTCCCTCAAAGCAACATTGTGGTCTTTAGACCCAGTGAAGTAATTTAGGGCTGATCCGTAAGACTCCTTCGGCACCACCCTCAAATCGACATCAAGGCCGCTTTTCAGCTTGATTGCAGACTTCGTAGCGCCCTTGGCATAAACCCGAGCGACCTCCGGCATCGAAACAAA
>CAYIWX010000024.1:0-4173 GCA_964367305.1 uncultured Candidatus Saccharibacteria bacterium | reverse complement strand
AAGGATATCAACATCACCAATCGTCTCTTTGCGGCGCCTTACCGAACCAGCCACAATAATCCTCTCGACTTCTTTAAGGCCCCTCAACCGACCCTCAATTTCCCTTACTTCGGGCATAACAAAACCCAGAACAAATCGGCCTCCTGAACGCTTAATAAAATCAATTCCTTTTAAAATATTTTCTTCGGACTTGGTACCGAAACCCTCTAAAGTTCTAATTTTTCCGGCTTTGACCGCTCGTTCTAAATCCAGAACGTTTTTTATTCCCAATTTTTTATAGAGCTTCAAGATGCTTTTTGGCCCCAAGCCCTCAATTCCTTTGAAACTTTCTAAGTCTACCGGAACTTTCTTTTTTAGATCTTCGTAATACTTAAGCCGGCCGGTTTTTAGTATCTCCTCTATTTTTTCGGCAATTGAAACACCCACTCCAGGGACGCTCTCAAGTGTTTTAAGGCCGCCTTTTTTGTAAATTTCTTTTAAGTCTTCCTCAAGTCTTTCTACCACTTCAGCTACTTTCTCATAAGCGCGCGGCTTAAAAGCTACTCCCTGCATCTCTAAATAAATCGCGATCTCACGGAGTATTTTCGCAATTTGCTGATTGCTCATAATTAACGATGGTGGATACGTTCTGGCAATACTTTTTCTCGGTTGTCGCGGGGCAAAAGATGTTTCCGTAAAGTAAGAATTAAGAAAGATGAGGCGATCGCGAGTATTCCCGAAGCTAAAAATAGGATGCGGAAGCCGAAGCGGTCGGCGAGAAACCCTCCCAAAGCCGCCGATCCCGCCGCAGAAATTCCCACCGCAAAAACACTCTGTAAACTCCACTCAAAACCAATCCGCCACCTATCAACGTGCCTCGTAAATATCGAGTACCACGCCGGAATTGCCCAAGCCATCGTAAAACCCAAAAAACCCTGAAGAGCATAAAGGTGCCAGGGTTCGGTAGCGAACAAGTATCCCAAAGGAACAAACCCGGAGAAAAAGTAACCCAAAAACACCGCCCAAAATTCGTCCCGCTCGCCGTCAGTTCTGTCTAAAAACCGAGCAATGAAAAGCTGAAAGACCGATTTAACAACCCAATATGAAGCGGTGGCAAATCCGGCAACCTTTGCCGACCCGCCGGCAATCTGGCCGGTGATAAAAATAGCGAAGATCGGTGCGAAAGCGCCAAAAGCGGAATTGTAAAAAAAATCCGTGCCGACAAGAATGTAAATTACTTTATTTACCGATTTAAACATTATGAAATAATTTTAAACTGAAATTCGTTTTTTTCGAAATTGAGCTCAAGTACGTTGCCTCTTGCAATCTCTTTCTTCAAAATCTTTAGGGCCAGCACCCCCCTCACTTTTTCCGAAATCACCTGCCTTAAGGGCCTTGCCCCAAAAACAGGACTATAACCTAATTCGGCGATTTTCTTTGCCGCTCGATCACTGATTATCAAATCAATCCCGTGGGTTTCGATTAGGGTCTCGACCACATCCTTGAGAAGCATTCTTGTTACCAAAACAATCTCATCCAGATTAAGACTTCTGAAAACTATCGTATCCGAGAACCGGTTAATAAGTTCGGGGCGGAAATAATCGGTTAATTTTTTCTTCAATTCTTCGCTAATTTCTTCAATGGCTTTGCCGGCCTCGATCTCGCGCTTAATAAAATCGGAGTGGGCATTTGATGTCGCAATAATAATCGTGTGTTCAAACCCAACTGTCCGACCCAAGCTATCGGTAAGCCTCCCATCGTCAAACACTTGGAGAAATAGGTTTAAAATATCCGGGTGAGCTTTCTCGAATTCGTCGAGAAGCACCAAACTATAAGGGTTTTCTAAAATCGCATCGGTTAAAGCGCCGCTTCTCTCGCCCGAGGGCGTACCGATAAACCTGAAAATACTGGTCTTGTCTTGATACTCTGACATATCAAAACGATGCATTGCGTCTTTTGAACCGAATTGGGTAAGAGCTAAAATTTTCGCAAGTTCGGTTTTGCCGACACCGGTCGGCCCCACGAAAAGAAAGGTGGCAATTGGGCCACCACGCCTTGCAAGGCCACTTCGATATTCCCGAAGCGCTCGAGAAACAGAACTTACCGCTCCGTCTTGATTTATAAGTCTTTCGTGAATGATACTCTCAAGGTTCAGAAGTTTTTCGGTTTCTTCTTTTCCGGCTTTGCCGATGGGGATTCGACTCTGTTTTTCGGCAACCGCTATCACCGTTTCCTCCTCCAGTTCTTTAAGGCGGCTTTCTCTGGCCTTAGAAAGTGCGTGCTTTAAAAGATCGACAGCGCTCCCGGGTAGAGGTTTTTCTCTAAAATAACGATGGGCTAGTTCGACACATTTTTTAATCGCTCGAAAAGTTATAAAAATCTTGAAGTCTTTTTCAAGCACCAAGCTGTAATAAACGAGAAAACGGAGAGCCTCATCTGTATTTATTTCTTCAATTCGAATGACTTCGAATTGGTCTAGGAAATCTGTTCGGGGTTCGATGTACTGCTTGAATTCCCGGGGATACGTTTCGCAAATCGTAGGGATTGATTCGCTCTGAATTATCGGCAAAAGCAAATCCATCGCGCTTAAGGCTTTCCCTTGCGCGGTTTTAAAAAGATCATGAACGTTCGGAATGAAAAGAACGACATTTCCAGCGAGAATTATTTCTTCAACGATCTTTTGAATGCGCCCTGCCAAAACTTCAGGGGGCGCATCTGCAACTAGTTCACTGATCCCCAAAGAAACGAGCCTTTTGTCAAAAAGAACGGGAGGCACCTTGTCCTTGATCATTCTGAAGGCAAGGTGCGCAATCATTGTCGACTTGCCCGTTCCTGGTTCGCCAACCAAAAGCGCGTTTGGTTTCCCGGGTCGGGACACTATATTTAGAAGGTCGCTGAATTCTTTTTCGTGACCGATAAGAAACCCCGCTTTTTCTGATCGAGCGAGATCGGTTAGGTCGGTGCTAAATTGGTCGAGAGTCGGGGTTGGCCTTGCAGTCCAGGCTCGATTCATTACCCGATGGCGCAAAAATTTTGCTTGATGGGCAAAACCGCCAAGGACGCTTGGAATCCTCGAAAGCCCAGCAAAAAATTTGCGAAAACGCCCGTAAACGACCGCTTCCTGAAGATCAACCGCCCGAAGCTCAAAAAGATCGAGGAGTTTGATGAGGGGCGGATAATTCAAAGAGGCTAAAGCAACCAAAAAATTTCTCGGTTCGATGAATTTCTCGCTGTTTTTGAGCGCGTTTTCGTAAGCTCCTCGCGTTAAATTTTCAATTGTTTTTAAAAGCTCTCCCCGGCTGTGTTTTTTTCTTGGAACATCCTCCAAGTATTTTTCCAACTTTATCAAAAAATCTTTATAAGAAACATCGAGCCGGCGCAGGGCCTCTTTTGCATCGTTTCTTAAAACTAAATTCCTAAGTAGCAAAAGACAAAAGTCGTCGCCCGTAACAAGAGTTTTGTGTAGAGCGTGACTTAGTAGATTATACGAAACGGGGGTTATCCCTTCGGCAAGGTTAATTTTTCCCCCTCCAAGTTCTGCTAATGTTTTTTCTGCTTGGCCCAAGTGGATAAAACGGTCGGCTAAAAACAAAGCAAATAAAAAACCCAAGAAACGGAAGGGTTCAACATCAGAAAGAACAAGAAGCAGGGTGAGGGCAGTAAAAACAATATAAAAAGACCGGGTAATAAATCTCGTGAAAAATTCAGAAAGGGTAGTCAAGAGTAAACGGGGTTCTTTGAAATAAAATTCGGGCATTTTAGGTGAAGATTTTTGAAACCAAAAAAATGGGCAAGAGGAGCCATAAAAGATAAAGAACTACTAACAAAAAAAAGAGAGAACCATAAACCAAAGTTCCTCCCAAGAACCTTAAGGAGCGGAAAAAAAATCCGATAATGTGGCCAATTGGCGAATAGTCACCATAGAGCGGCTTGAAGAGGTTTTTGAAAGTTATTTTCCAGGCAAAATAACGATCCAGTTTTTCAAATTGGTTGAGGCAAAAGTTTGAATAATATTTGAAACTTTTAAAATACCAATGCTTCAGAAACTCAAAAATCCGATAGAAAAAACGATTGAACAAATAAATAATCGCGAGGTTTCTCATTAACTTAATTATAATTGCTAGTGAGAGAGAAATGAAACTGGGAGTTTCGTTTCGAACGAATGACGCAATTACAAGCGTGAAACGCTTATAA
>CAYIWX010000023.1:0-8466 GCA_964367305.1 uncultured Candidatus Saccharibacteria bacterium | reverse complement strand
GTCGCGGCTTTGCTTTTGTCCGCCGGAAGCGGATCCGCCTATGGGGGACGCGATCAAGGTTACGACGTAACCGGCATTTTTATGCGTTGCTATAACCTTGATGGTTGTGCCGAGGCTGATGCAGAAGATGCTCGCCGGGTTGCGGAGCGTTTAGGAATTCCATTTTATGTTTGGGATTTTGAAGAGGAATATAAGCGAGAAGTGGTGAATTATATGGTGGATGGCTACAAGCGGGGGATTACGCCGAATCCGGATGTAATGTGCAACAAAAAGATAAAATTCGGTCTTTTTTTGAAAAAGGCACTCGAACTGGGTGCTGACTACATTGCGACGGGACACTATGTCCGCTTAGAGCGGAAATTTCCAATTTCCAATTTCCAATTTACAAACAAATTACAAATTCAAAATTCTGAAAATTCAAACATTAAAAATTCATTGAAAATTGAAAATTATAAATTAAAAATTGCTAAAGATACCAACAAGGATCAATCTTATTTTCTCTGGACTTTAACTCAAGAACAATTAAAGTATTGCCTTTTTCCGATTGGGGATTATTTGAAGAGTGAGGTGAGAGAAATTGCAAGAAAAGCCGGATTGCCGACAGCAGATAAAAAAGATTCGCAGGGGATTTGTTTCTTGGGGAAAGTGACGCTCGATGCGTTTTTAAAAAGTTATATCCCCGAAAAGAGGGGCGAGGTTTTAAACATGCGTGGAAAAAAAATAGGCGAGCATAACGGTGCACATTTTTATACCATTGGCCAGCGGCGGGGAATCGGGAACATCAAACACGAAAAAGGGAACACCATTCACGAACCGGTTTATGTTACGGAAAAAAATATCAATTTGAATACCGTAACGGTTGCTCGCGGCGAAGAAAACCCAGCACTCTATCGGCAAGAATTAGAACTGACCAATATTAATGTTATAAATCCGGATGTTGAAGATCGGCTAATTCGCGCGAATAAGAGAATAGTAGAAAACGGAATCAAAATTTTGGCGAGAGTTCGTTACCGCCAACCGCTCGCGAAGGCTGAGCTGACCTTCTCTAATTCGCGCGAATTAGAGAATGGAAAAATGAGATTGATTTTTGACGAGCCACAAAAATTCGTCGCTTCCGGCCAATCAGCGGTGTTTTATTTGCCTTCCGAAGCCTTGACGAAAGAGGGCGATGGAAAATTAGAAATGTTCGGCGGCGGCGTTATAATATAACAATGAAAAGTAATCCCGAGTTCAAAAATATGATGCCTGAAACCAGAGAAGAAAATCCGGAGGCAAAAATTCATGACGCGATCGAAGAACTTAGGGGTCCAATAGAAAAACTTTTAGGAGAGCTCCGAGAGAAAATAGATGGGGGCGAATACCAACTAATTATTGGTGATGATGCCTCGGGCCGGATCCCTACGCTTATTTTCGACAATCTTTTGAAAAGAGTTTACAAGGAAAAAGGTTATGAACCCCCGCAGACGTTATTTTTTGCCGGCGCACAACTCTTTAAAGAGGAGGAGAAAAAAGTCAGGACCAGTGCAGTTTCCGGATTTCTTAAAAAAGGTATTTTAGGCAAAGAGTTGGACGGCAGGGCACTCATAGTGACTGATACGATCAGTAGCGGCGATGCTTTGGAGTCCATTACCGTCGGCCTTAAGGAGGCCGGCATTCAATTTGATATTGTTACGATCGCTTTGATAGATTTAGAAAATGATAAATTTCCAGAAGGACGCCTCCAATTGAAATTGGGCGGGAAAATTTATTATGGTAACAGGAGCATTAACACACCGGGTATTTATGGCTCGCGGGGCATATCCGGCGTGTATAAAGAAAGTAGTAAAGATTTATTTGCTCGGCCCATAGTTAAACAAAAAGATATGGAAGGGGATAGATTTTTAACATCTGAAGGAATTCAAAAGCAAATTGGCAGAGCGAGAGAGGACGTGAAAGTTCTTTCTGAAGATTTACTTCGGTGGTATCGAACTCAATCTTAATATAGAATTGCGGCACTCGGCCGCTTTTTGTTTTCTACCCACTCGTGTTATAAAAGTTCTATACGTTTAGAAATTAATAATTAGTAATTAGAAATTCTCACCAATGCCTTCTTATGATATTTTCTTTTTTGGGGCCTTGTTTTTTCTCGTCGGAATTCTTTTCGCGAGTATTGGCCTCAATTTCTGGACCCTCGTCATTGTTTTCGTGTTTCTTGTTGCTTGTTTAGCACTCGGTTATTCCACCAAACAAAAAAAGTTTTTCCTGTTCTCTTGTTTAGTGTTTTTCACTGTTCTTGGTTCTCTTTTCTACACCTGGGACGATCAAAGATTTACAAAAGAAACAAACCTAGTTTTCGACGAAAAAATCTCTTTTTCGGGAATCGTTGTCTCTAACCCAAAAATATCGAGTGGGGTCCAGGAATTTTCGGTAGATTTGAAAAATCCTTTCTCGGGAAAAATTCTTTTCAAAACTAATGTTTATCCGGAGTACAAATATGGTGACGAATTGAAGTTTGAAGGGATCGTTAAAAGCACAGAACAATTGAGTGAGGGTTACGCTAAATATCTCGAAAAAGAAGGGGTGGTCGGCTTAGTTTCTTTTCCTAAGACCGAAATATTGGGCAGTGGCGGAGGACCACCCATAAAAAGTTTCCTTTTCGGGATTAGGAACAAAATTGCCGAATCTTTTGCCAAAGTTTTGAGTTCTCATGAAGCGGCATTTTTAGGCGGTCTCACTTTGGGCGGTACGGAGGGTTTGCCCCAAAGTTTTAAAGAGGCAATGCGTTCGAGCGGAACGACGCATTTAGTTGCACTCTCGGGTTACAACATCTCGATAATAATTACAGCCATAATGGGGACTTTAGCTTATTTTCTGTCTCGGCGATTGTCTTTTATTCTTGCAACCATAGTTATTGTCGGTTTTGTTTTAATGACGGGAGCGGAGGCGTCGGTTGTGCGCGCGGCCATAATGGGTTTTCTTGTGCTCCTTGCGGGAGAGGTCGGGCGGTTATTCGATTTCCGAAACGCAATTATTTTCGCCGGACTTTTGATGGTTCTCGAGAACCCGAAGGTTCTCGTTTTTGACATTGGGTTCCAACTCTCTTTTCTTGCTCTCCTCGGCATCATTTACCTTAAACCCTCCATCGAAAAATTCTTTAAGATAGATCCGAAAGACAAATCGGGGTTTTTGAATTGGCGAGAAAATCTTTTAACAACCGCTTCAGCCCAATTTATGGTTTTGCCGCTTCTCATCGCTAACTTTGACCAATTTTCGCTTACTTCTTTCATTGCGAACGTTTTGATCTTGGGATTAATCCCCGTTACGATGGCTCTCGGGTTTCTCATAGCCGGCTTGTCTCTCGTTTCCTATTCTTTGTCCCTAATCCTTAGCTGGATTGTTTCACCACTTTTAAAAATTGAAATCGGCTTCATCGAGCTTTTTGCAAAATTGGCCATCCCTTTGAAAGTGCAATTCGGTTTGGTCTTGAGTTTGATTTATTATGGGCTTATCATTGCTTTTATTGTCTATGTTCAAAGATTTAACTCTGTTCGTAGAAAAACACAGAAATAAGTTCATTGTTCTCATAATCGCTTTGGTGATTTTAGATGTTTCTGTTTGGGGGAGGGTTTTCGCCCTGAATTTTGATAATCACAACTTAAATCTTTATTTTCTTGATGTTGGTCAGGGTGATAGCCAACTTGTAATTTTGCCGGGCGGGGTGAAAATACTTATTGATGGTGGCCAACCGAACGGAAAAGTTCTTGAAGAATTAGGAAAAATTTTGCCCCCCACTGATCGCTATATTGATTTAGTAATGATGAGCCACCCGCAACTTGATCATTTTGGCGGCTTAATTGAGGTTTTGAAAAGGTATAAAGTTGGCGCATTTCTCACAAGCGGCCGGGAAGGGACGATTCAAGCCTTTAAGAGCTTGAAAGAGACGCTAGAAGAAAATAAAATTAAAACTATTATTTTGGGTAAGGGCGATAAAGTCCATTATCTCAAAAGCGCTTTTGACGTTCTTTCACCCGATAAAAATTTTGTTTTAGACAAAGAATTAAACAACACCTCACTAGTCGTTGAACTTGAGAGTAATAATTCAAAAACACTCTTTACCGGCGATATTGGTTTTGATATCGAAAACCATCTTTTAGCGGAGAACTTACGAGATATAAGTATTCTTAAAGTAGCTCACCACGGTTCAAAATATTCATCCTTAGCCAATTTTCTTCAAGCATCAAAACCGGAGGTAGCTGTAATTGGCGTCGGCAAAAACAGCTACGGACACCCGACAAAAGAGACGTTGGGTAAATTACGAGATATTGGCGCAAGTATTTTTAGAACCGATAAAAACGGTACGGTTCAGGTTTTAATAAACGGTAATAGCGCCAAAATATTTTCCGAAAAATAATTGGACAAACTTTGGATTTTGATGTAAAATAATCGACAGTTACTTTAACAGGAGCTAAGAATGAAAAGTCGGTTCTTGGGCTTGGTTATTGTTTTTTCTACGATTCCTTTCGCAGAGATTCGTGGCCAGAGAGTGCCGCAAGCGGGAGATTTTTGGAAGGACGTTCCGGAAAATATGGAACTCGTACAAAGTTTGCTTAGGAATGAAGGCCTCGAGATGCCCGATAGTGTTTCTCTTACGGCGAGGATTTTTGAAACTAAAGATTGTGATTACGAAACATTGAGCGATCCATCCCACTCCCATTATTTGCACATTGATGCTTGTTGGAGCGCTAATCAATACTTCCGAACCAGATTTATTCATGTCCATAAAAATATCCGGAGAATCGCGTTGATTGTATATACCGATAAATCATGGGTTGATGTTTGCGGAGTTATCCTAAACGAAGGGCTTCTGAACAAAGAGAAAGAAAACCGATTGGAGTATCAGACTAGGCAATCTTGTGACTCGAATCCAGAGTGGAAAATTTTAGCTGATTTGGCATTTGTGGGAACGCTTCGGAGACTTACCGCTATGTTTGGTGGGTAGGAGCACTTTTGATCGTTTTACTGATTGTTTTGTCTTTACCCGCCTTTATGCTTGGAATAACAAGGACGAAAATTTCCTGGAAAAACGCATTTGTTGTTTTAGGCGTGGGAGAAATGGCAGATTTTTTGACTACTTATTTCTACGCTAAGGTGGTGGGCATTACTGCTTTTTTGTCAGTCGAACAAAATCCGTTAGCCAAAAAACTTGTTGAACAATACGGTTTGAACAAGGGATTGTTCCTGACTTTTATTCATTTCAAAAGGATCGGGGATATTGTTTTGATCACTATTATTGTGGCTCTAATCTATCTTATTTCAAGTTATTTTCCAGAAAAAAACTTGCATTGTAAGAAATATTCTTTACGGGTCGGATTACTCTCGTTTGGTCTAGCGGCTATTCTTACTAGCGTTAATAATTTTTTAGCTTTATTAACCAGCCTTCTTCAAAATTAAAGCGGTTTTTTACCGCTTTTCTTTTTATTATTCGATAGTTTAGAATAAAACCAATGCGTATTTTAACCAAGGAAATTCTTAATTTTGAAGGGAAAGAAGTTGAACTTGCCGGGTGGGTTCAGGTGAGACGGGATCACGGCAAGCTCATTTTTATTGATTTAAGGGATAGGAGCGGGATTGCTCAAGTTGTTTTTAACCCAAAAAATAATCCGGATTTGCATAAAGTTTCGGATACTTTGAGGCCCGAATGGGTGATTCGACTTTGGGGGAAAGTTCAAAAACGCCCCAAGGGAATGGAGAACTCCAAAATTCCGACGGGGCTTCATGAAATAACGGCCACAAAACTTGAAGTTTTGGCGGAAGCAAAAACGCCGCCTTTTGATGTCACAAGTAACGGGACAGACATCGGAGAAGACGTTCGGATGCAATACCGCTATTTGGATTTGCGCCGACCGAGAATGCAAAAGAATTTAAGAATGAGAGCGAAAGTTATTAAATTCTTTCGTGATTATTTAACGGCTAAAGATTTTGTAGAAATCGAAACGCCAATTTTGAGCAAATCTACCCCCGAAGGGGCGAGAGATTATGTTGTACCTTCGCGATTGCATTCCGGAAAATTCTATGCTTTACCGCAGTCGCCCCAGCAATACAAACAATTGCTTATGGTTGCGGGAATGGAGCGATATTTCCAAATTACCCGATGTTTTAGAGATGAAGACACGAGGGGGGATCGCCAACCGGAGTTCACCCAACTCGATCTCGAAATGAGTTTTGTAAATGAAGAAGAAATCCTGAATTTGATCGAAGAGCTTTATACAAACATCGTTAAAACCCTTTATCCTGAAAAGAAAATTCAAAAAACTCCATTTCCAAGGATTTCTTATAAAGAAGCGATGGAAAAATGGCAATCGGATAAACCCGATTTAAGAAAGGATAAAAATAATCCTGACGAATTGGCTTTTACTTTCATTGTTGACTTTCCGATGTTCGAGTGGAAAGAAAGGGAATTGAGATGGGACGCGGTACACCACCCGTTTACAATGCCGAAAGTTAAGGATGTAGATGATTTTCGGGCTCAATTTAAAAAAGACCCGTCGAAAATCATGGCTCATCAATATGATTTCGTTTTGAACGGATATGAAATCGGCGGCGGATCAATTCGTATTCATGACCCGAAACTTTTGGAAGCCGTCTTCGAAGCGATGGGGAATGATCCGAAAGATATCCGGGCAAAATTTGGCCACATGCTTGAAGCTTTTGAATATGGAGTTCCGCCTCACGGCGGTATTGCTCCGGGTATTGATAGATTCCTTATGATCCTGCAGAATGAGCCGAATATCAGAGAAGTGATCGCTTTCCCGAAAACCGGCGATGGAAGAGATTTAATGATGGATGCACCGTCGGAAATTACTAAAGAACAATTAAAGGAATTGCATATAAAAATAGAAAAAAAATAGACGTGAAATTAAGAGAAGAAAAAACATTAGTGCTTGTAAAACCCGACGGAGTGAAACGGGGTCTTGTCGGCGAAATCATAAAACGCATTGAGCAGAGAGGGTTGAAGGTCATTGCAATGAAGATGTTTCAAGCTACGAAGGAAGACTTAACAAAACATTATTCCGATTCCGAAAGCAATTTGAAAGCGATGGGAGAAAAGACGCTCGCCACTTACCAAAAATATAGTCTTGACCCAAATAAAGAAATCGGTACGGATGATTCGGTAAAGATCGGGCGTCAAGTTCATGGCTGGATAGTGGATTTTATGACCTCCGGCCCTATCGTAAAAATGGTGGTGCAGGGCTTGCATGCGGTTGAGATGGTGCGGAAACTTGTGGGGAACACAATGCCTTCTCAGGCCGAGATGGGCACAATTCGGGGAGATTTTTCGGTTGATTCAGCAGTTTTAGCAAATGCCCAAAAAAGGGGGGTTAGAAACATCGTTCACGCCTCGGGTAATATCGCCGAAGCAGAAGCAGAAATCACATTATGGTTCGGTGAAGACGAGATTCATGAGTACAAAAGAGTAGAGGAAGACATAATGTTCTAGTTTTATCCACATTTGTTCCTTGATACGTGATACTTGATGCATGATACTTAAAGTAGATCCCGCCCATAAGATTCCGGATCAAATAATTCCCTAAGGGATCCCGACTTCGCTCTGACCCTTGGGTCGGAGGAGGGGGAACCCACCTGAAATTAGCCGGGATTATCTTTGAGCGGGATTTTCGTTTGTAACTCAAAATTTCCTTTCCTCAATTTTGTATCATATGTTACAAAATTGAGGAAAATACAAAATCAGATATTTTTCATAACCGTTTTAAGAATCGATTGGGTCAATTCAATTTTTTTATCCAGTGGCAATTTTCCCGGAACTTCTATCGTTAAAACTCTTTTAACTATTTTGTTCCGACTTAAGTATTCCTCTAGAGTTGGGACGATATTGTTCCATTTTACAGAGACGTAACCATTCTTAACGAAATTCTTTACAAGATCTCGGGGATTGGTGGTATCCATGCCGGTATAGAGTTTTATGCCGAATTTTTTAACAGTCTTAAAAATCTTTTGAATTATTGCGAATTTTAAATTTAAGCCAGTGCTATAAAGATAAAATTCTTTACGGTCCGGGTCTTCGTGCAAAGAAACTAAAAGTTCGTACGGTTTTTTTCCGCCGAAGGCGGATCTCCGCCGGAGGCGGATGGGCCTCGGGCGCACGCCTCGGGCGGAGAAGAATTTTTTCAGGATTTTGCATTCTTGAGGTTCATTTTTTTGAGATTTATCGGAAAACCAGCGATTTGGGTCCTTACCATTTTTATTTTCACGTGTTTCTTTCTCAAAACCGCTCGGATTGATCAAGGGAATTATATCGGCATTCAAATTTTTGATATTTTGTTTTTCGAGGAGAAATTTAATCAGAGTATAAGGACCCGAACGTTCGTCGCCGTGAATGCCGGAAGTTATTAGAATTCTTTTTTTGCCATTCCCGATTTTTATAAAATGCAGCGGGTCGATCGGATTTTTCTTTGGATAAAAAGCAAC
>CAYIWX010000022.1:4850-8643 GCA_964367305.1 uncultured Candidatus Saccharibacteria bacterium | reverse complement strand
CGATAAATCTATTTTTCAGCCTGAAAACTTTTCCCTGGTCTTTTGAAATTTTCGCTAAAGGTAGAAAATAATTCATCGCAAACCTGCCAAGCGTAGCTATGATTTTCGGATCAATAATTTCTATCTGACGGGCAAGATAGGGTTTGTAGCTTTCTATTTCTTCTGGGGTGGGGTCTCTGTTCTCTGGCGGCCGGCGTTTTACGATGTTTGTGATATAAACATCTTCCCGCTTCCAGCTGATCTTCGCGATCAATTTGTCGAGAAGCTGGCCGGCTCGCCCCACAAACGGGCGTTTTAGCTTATTTTCGTGGAATCCCGGCGCCTCACCGATAAACAAAATATCGCAATCGGGATTACCCTCACCGAAAACCAAGTTGGATTCCAAGAGCGGGAGGTTTTTGTCCTCAGAAATCTCCTTTTCTAATTCTTTTAGCGCTTCGATTTTTACCATAATTAAAAATATCTTATCTCTTCTTCTAGTTTGATGCCGAACCTGGTTTTCACTTTTCTTTTTAAAATGCTGGCAAGCTTTTTCACGTCTGCCGCTTTGGCTTTTCCTTTATTTACGAACAGGTTCCCATGAAATTTAGCGATTTCCACCCCTCCGACCCGCATTCCTTTCGCGCCCACTTCTTCAAGCAAATAGCCGGCCGGGACCTTCCCTCCGATTATTTTTAATCTATCAATTTTCGCCAAACTCAATTTTGATACGTTTTTTACCAGAACGTTTTTAAAAAAACTTCCGGGGCATTTTAGGCCGGGTTTATATTTTTTAAGGCGAGTTTTAATAATTTTCTGGGAAATTCTCATTAAACCTTTCCGGTTCCCTTTTCTGAGTTTTAAAATCACTTTCAAAACCACGAAAGGTTTGTGTTTCAAAACGCTTTCTCGGTAAGCGAATCTGCAATCTTTTTTTGAAAACCATCTCTTTTTTTTGCCATCGAAAACTTCGATTTTTTTAACGACTTCAGAGACAGAGTGGCCGTAAGCGCCCGCATTCCCGACAATGGCGCCCCCAACCGTACCCGGAATCCCCGAGAGCGTTTCAAGGCCGCTCAAACCCGCCTTGATTGATTTTTTAATAACCTCGGAGAGTGGCACGCCAGCATCGACCACCATTTTTCTTGTTCTCTTATTCGTACGAATATGACCGCCCTTAATTTGGACGATGAGTCCTTTGACTTTCTTATCCCTAAAAACAATATTACTCCCGCCGGCGAAAATTCTGTGGGAAATTTTTTTTTGCTTTGCCCAACTTATCGCTTTTTTCAATTCTTCTTCGTTCCAAACTCGACAAAAATAATCGGCCCGGCCACCGATTTTAAAGGTTGAAAGCGGTCCTAATTTAAAGCTTTTCTTGAAAATCATTTTTGCTCTTCTTCAAGTTCGCCACCCTGATCAACAATTTCTTTTCTCCACAAGCCTCTAACCTCTTCGGACACTCCCGGATATCTTTTGAGCATCCTTCTTAAAAGTTCTATCCTTTCTTTTCGCCATTCTTCTTCCCAATTAAAATCTTGAGGTGTTGGTTCTTTCTCGCCCATATTCATTTTTGTTTCTTTTTGGCTACTAGTTTCGCAATTCTCTGATTCAGAACATCAATTCCGCGATTTAAATCAACTAAAGCGTTATACCGCCTTTCGCCCCCCAAAGACGGGTCAAGGGTTATTTTTTCTCTTTTAGCAATCAATTGGTAAAGCTTTCCGGTAAGAGAGGTGAGACTACCTTCATCAAAAGAAGGTTTTTCTTCTTCTGGCGTTTCCGGCTTAAAAAATTTTCTGACGCCTTCGAACATGATTTTATCTTAGCTTTTATAGTAAACCTGTTTCAATTTTCTTGCAAAAATTCAATTTTCTAATTTCCCTTGTATTCTTTTTCCTCACATTGTAAAGTGTGTGCAGCATCAATATTTGACAATTGGGGTGGATGTGGACAGCGCACAAACCATTCTCTCAAGAAGTGGCATCTCGAGAAATAATCTTATCCTCTCTTCTCTTCAAAAATTTTCACAAGGGCCAACGCCAGAATTAAGAACCCAAGTTTCGTCAGGACGCAAAGGATTACGAAAATCTGGAACAACCATTGTTGCGATTCGCTACGTGAACGGTGTACTAATGGCGGGAGATAGACGCATGTCGAACGGTTACTCTCACGACGATGAAGCTATTAAAGTTCATCCTGTTGGTTATTTTTCCCTTTATGGCGCGGCCGGTACGGTTTCTTACATCCAAGAACTACTGGAGACCCTCCGGGATACTACCGAAACTTTTGAGCGCCTCGTCGGAGAGCCCATTTTCATTGACGGACAAGCAGAAATCATGAAAAACATCATGCGAGAAAACGCAAGGGAATTGGCCTTTTTGAATCTCCTTCTAGAGTATTCTTCAAGTCCGGTACTTGCGGGTTGGGATCCAGAAAATGGATCAGGAGACATATTTTATTTCGATGAGTCCGGCGGTTTCTACGAAACTGGATCGGTTGGCGCCGTGGCAATCGGTTCGGGTGGCGATTATGCCCGAGTGGTCCTTGAGGAACGGTGGCGAAACGATATGAATCTGCAAGAAGCGATTTGGCTCGTCGTCCGCGCAATCTTCCGCGCCGCAGGAATCGATCTTTTCACTGCACCCCCCCAACAACATCCTGTATTTATTTGCTCAGCATCTGCCAGGGGCTTGCGAATAGTCGAACCAACAAAAGCTTTAAAAATTGCGCGCTCGATTGAACGTGAAGACGTTTTAAGAAGGAAAGATAGAGAAAAATTGGTTTTTTATAAAGAGGAGGGATAATGCCCGAAACGTCTTTTGTTGCATTAATCAACACTCGTAACGAACAAGCACGCAAACGAATTGGTAATCACTTTTTGGTCGGGATCGGTTGCGGTAACGGCTTCGTATTTGCTCGCCGTCCCACCACGATCCGCTTAACGAAAACAGAAAACCAACCGGGCCATGCCGATTGGTCTATAAATTTTAATAAACGAATTGTGGTGGCTTCTATCGGAGAGGGAGGAGATGCCAACGAGTTCTTGGATTCGATTACAGAAGCGAGCGAAGAATTGTGCTCTTTTGTGAGTGATCGTTATCTAACCCACAAATACGTAGCAGATGTGACTAGACGCTACCTCAAAGAACGTTACGACGACATCTTGAGGGTTGACCCCTATGCAGTTACGGCTATAAGTGCAGCTCTGGATGATAGCCCACGTTTTTGCGTTTTTGATTTTACTGGTCGAATGAGAAAGTTTTCTTTCTTTGCGGTAACGGGTTGTGTAGAAGGGGACAATGAATCCAGAAAAAGACGAGATGGGGCTATTGGGTTTTTGACCGAACAATGTGGTAATGGGCAATCGGTGAGGTGGGGAGTAAATGATCGCGGCACTCGAACCATACTTGACGTGTTTCGAAAGTTCGACCCTCCTCAAAAAGGTGAATTAATTCAATTTGTCTGGTCAACCCACGATGGATTACGATCTGGATTTCGCAGTATTAGTAAAACAAAGAAAACAAAGTGAACGCTTCGATTTAAACACTAACGCCCGTTTTGCACGGGCGTTTTTTTATTGGTCTTGATTAAATGTTTCACGTAATTTTTTAAGCAGCTTATCAAAAACGTCGTCGTCAACATTATTTAATTCTTTAAGACTAGGCACGTCAGGCCAACCAAAATCTTTAAAAACAAATCCTTCAAAATTTTTATCTTCAGAATATCTCGGGAAAATATGAAAATGAACTTCGGGATCAACCATCATAAGCATTTGATAATTGATCTTGTCGTAATTAAAGGCTTTTTTAAG
>CAYIWX010000022.1:0-4750 GCA_964367305.1 uncultured Candidatus Saccharibacteria bacterium | reverse complement strand
GGGCAGAAAAAGAACTACAAAAGCTGTCGCAATCGGCGACCACTTCAAATCAAATCTCAAAATATCTTTAACGCTTGCCCCGATCATAAAATAAGAAGTCCAAAGAGTAATAAATCCCAAAACCCCAAGAATCGTAAAAAGTTCGGGCGTTAGATTTAAACTGCTTATCGTATCAACTCCGACGTCTGGGTTCAGACGAAGAACCCCGAGAACGAAAAGAAAGTAAATGATGGCTGGTATCATTGTTCCCCAAAAAATCGCGCCCCGGAGCGAAAAGCCGCTGCTTTTTATAACTTCAGCGCGGTGGGTTTCCACTACCTTGTGGATCGCGGGCCTTCCCGCAATCGAGAACAAAAGCGGGCCGAAAGGCAGGAAAAAAAGTTTCCAGTCTAAAGATTGAAACGGGGGGGTTTTAATCGGGCCCGTGCCGCCCGCAAAAAACACTAGAAGTATAATCGCAAAGATTCCCAAGGTGCCGGCAAGTTCTGCCCATCCCAAAAAATTTAAAGTAGAAAAAATAAATAAGGAACCAACGAACCAGAAAATAAAAATAGAGAGGTTTAAATCAAGCGGAAACACGAGGCGGATAAAGTTTGGCGCAAGTATTAAATAAACCGCGAGGACCAAAATAAGTTCGGCAAGAATTACAAAAGAAGCTATTTCCCCCCACGGTTTTTGAAGGTAATTTTTTGCAAGATAGAAAAAGTTATGTTTTGAGGGCTCAAGCTCAACAAGTCGAGCGTACATCAAATGGATCGCGAAATAAACCAGCGCAAATATTATCAAATAAAAAAGGCCGCTTAAAACCCCAATGCGGCTTACAACGTAAGGAAGGGAGAAGATTCCAGCACCAATAATCGTGCCCGCGAGAATTGCTGTCGCGAAGAAAAATCCTTTGTTCATTTTTTATTCAGCAAGATAAACTTCGTCCCCCTCTCTTACTTTTTCTTTAACCTTAATTCCCACCTCTTGTCCTTTTTTCGCTTCTTCGATATCTTTGTGATCGTATTGCATTGATTTTAGCGCTTCTTCAAAATCGGTCGTGGCGCCCTTAAAACGCAGTTTTTCGCCGACTTTAATCGCTTTTTTGAATTTCACGATTGCGACGCCAAGTCCCCCGTAATAGTGGGTAACTTCTCCTATTGGTTTTGCCTCAGCCATTTTTTTGCGAGAATCTAGAATATAGTATTCAGGATCTAGGGTTTAAAACCTTTCCCTAATTTCTGTATTCTAAATCCTAAATTCTAGTAACTTCATAACACTCGACCTTTAATCCCATGCCGCTCCTCTTCGATTTCTATTAAATCCAGAACTTGATCAAGTAAGTCAATGGGGTCTTTGGAGTAAACTACCTTCCCCGGCCCCCGGTGCGCGTTTAGAACTATTTCCTGAAACATATCAGTTGTGCCGCCCGTCCCCAGGAGCACTCCTTGGGGTTTTTGGTCTTCAAAAGCATCGGTAAACTCGTTTAAGGTTCCAATCCGGCCGCATAAAAATATCGCTGCGTCAGCCGATCTCGTTAAAAGGAGGTTTCTGCCAGAATATTCGAAACCGGTATAAATAATAAGGTCGTGATAATCAACCGGTAGACGATAGGTTTTTACGTGCTGAACCTTTGAAGAAGCTGGTGAAATGCCAATCACAATTCCCCCTTCGCTCTTTGCGCCCTTGGCTGCCCAATAAGGAATACCGGTTGTAGCACCCGTCACAAGAACAAGCCCTCGTTTTGCAATTTCGCGGCCAATCGTTTCGGCTTTGTCGAGTGCGTCATGGGCGCAATGCCCGGTTTCCGAGGCGCCCGAAACACAAATTTTATATTTCAAATGATAGTCCTTGTTATGGTTGTGATTATGATTTTTCAAATTTAGCATTTGTCTTGTTATTTTCATAATACCACACCCGTCCCCGCCTCCGGCACCTCTGCCTCGAGTGCTAATTCATCTTTAATTTTTTGGGCGAAAGGCAATGATTCGTCGTCTTCTCCCTGAACCACAAAAACTTTTTTAAGACGGGGCTGCATTGTTTTTATCCAATCGATAAGTAGTGGTTGGTCGGCGTGAGCGGAGTAACCGCCAATAGCTTTTATCCGGCATTTTACCGGAATTTCTTCCCCAAAAATTCTTACCGATTTTGCTCCATCTAAAATTTGCCGGCCCAAAGATCCGTTGGCTTGATAGCCAATAAACAAAATTGCGTTTTTAGGATCCGAAAGATAACGACGTTCGTGGTGTAATATCCGGCCACCATTTGACATGCCGGCGCCCGCAACAATAACCTTAGGCGGCGGGACGTCATTAATCTCCTTTGACTCGGCCGAAGTAAGACTCATTTTAAGACCCGGAAAGTTAAAAATCGCGTCACCCCCCTCAATCGTCTTAATGGCTCTCCTGTTAAAATATGCGGGGTCACGAGAATATTTCTGATAGACGCTCGTAAGTTTTATCGCAAGAGGACTATCAATAAAAATTGGTACGCGGGGAATGCGGTCGCCCTCAACAAGTTCGTTTAATTCTGCTAAAAGTTCCTGAGTCCGCTCAAGCGCAAAGGATGGAATCATAAGTGTACCGCCCGCTTTTACTGTTTCTTCAATAAGGTCTTCGAGTTCGTCTTTTCTTTCTTTTTTCCTTTCGTGAATTCTATTACCGTAAGTTGATTCAACGAGCGCATAGTCGGCTTCTTTCAGATATTCGGTTGATTTTATAAGCGGCGCCGGAGTATTCCCAAGATCTCCTGAAAAAACTATTTTTTTTGATTCTCCAGAGACCAAGATCGAACTCGAACCCAAAATGTGTCCGGCGTCATAAAATTCAACTTCCCAGCCCGAAGCTGGTCCGCCTTGGGCGGAAAATCCGCTAACTTTTATTTTTTCGTGATAGGTTCTTTTCTGCCACAATTTCATTGTCTCGTTCACGTCTTTCGCTTCGTAAAGGATGGGTTTTCGGTGCTTTTCGGATTCTTTCCTTAAAATACTTTCGGAATCAAGGAGCAAAAGTTCGGCAAAGTCTTTTGTGGGCCCAGTCGAATAAATTGTCCCCCGAAATCCGGCCCGATAAAGCTGGGGTAAACGGCCGATATGGTCAATGTGGGCGTGGGTTATGAACGCGGCCGAAATTTCTTCCGGTTTATAGGGAAAGGGTTCGAAATTGTGCTTTTCACAATAATTTGATCCTTGATGCAGCCCGCAATCAATTAGAATCCTTGTCGCTTGTTTCTTGTCGCTTGTTTCTAGTAGATAATTCGCCCCCGTCACCGATCTTGCTCCGCCGTAAAAAGTTAATCGCATTAAACAATTATACAAAATCGCCCGGTTGGGGGCGATTGAAATTTATTCTCTGTCGAGGCCTAGATCTTGAATACAACTATCGAATCGAGGCCGCAAATCCTCTGTAGCGGACATTAAATGTTCTTGGGTTATTTTGGGGGCGTTTTCGCCTATTGCCAAAAAATTCGCATTTTCAGCAACGGCTTTTACAAATGCCGGAGAAAAATTATGACAACGAGCCACTACTTCGTCCCAATCAATGCCCTCTTCCAAAAGTTCGGGTTTGATGGCGATTTGAAGAAGGGCCTTTATGTCTTTCTCATCAAAAGTGTCAAGTTTGATAGCTTTATCAATCCGACCCGGCCTTTGCATTACCGCTTTTATGTTTTTAGATCGAGTGGTAGTCATCACGACCAAGCCTCGAAACCCTTTTGTGTCTATACCATCAAGCTGAGCAACAATTTGACGGAACACAAACGGAGACTCTTCGTGTTGTTCATGATCAGCGTCTTCAATAAAAATCACAGCTGGCGGATAAAAACGGCTAAGTTCAAAAGCGTAGGGTATCAAACTAACTTCTTTCATAATGCTCGGCGCAACATAGATCACGGTCCAGCCGCATTTCGTTGCTTTTTTGGCCAAAACATAAGCGGTGAGGGTTTTACCAGAACCATAAGCGCCCTGAAGAAGGACCTTGTGTTGTTTCGGTAAACCCCTTTCGGCACAAAGGAGGGGGTTTTCAATAAAGGCCCAAAGGTGAGCCGCAAGATCACGCTTTACGGCCGGATTATAAACAACTTCTTTTTCGGAAAAAGAAAAAGAAGACAAATCCAAAAACTCTAATCCCCCAAGAGAAAGCTTAAGGGCCTTACCTCGATAAATGCTATTTTTATCAAGGTACGTACCGATTGTGTCCAAAAACTTCTCCACCTCGGGAAGTCTATCTCTTGGTATCTCGCAAGCTGAAATGGTGGGAGCTTCTTTGTGGCAAACAACAAAATAACCCGGGAGATTTTTAATCTCAACTGACCCCAAAACACTCGAAGCTCGTTTTCTAAAACCCGACTCGAACTCAACCGTAAAAACGCCATAACGCGAAAAGGACAACTTGCTGACCCTAATGCCCCTTAGAGACTTGTCCCCAAACTTATCTTCAGCAACCGCCTTAAAGGCAATAGCAAGATCGCGATAATCGTAATCATAGTTTCTTGTCAGAGAAAGCGACTGCGAAAAACTCATCGAAACTCCTTTATTTTTTCACTAATAATAACTTTCTTAAAAGTACACGCCTATCAAAGATTTGGCAAGATTAAAATTCTTTAATGAGGCCGATAATACTTATTATGGTAAGTTCAAACACAAGATGTAGTTACTCTGCGCGCGTGTGCATACTAGATGCTCATATTATAATTAATAAATAAGTTTAATATGTACCTGACCCCAGGCACCTGTTGGATTTGAACGGGTTCTTCGGAAATTAATTTTATT
>CAYIWX010000021.1:0-8763 GCA_964367305.1 uncultured Candidatus Saccharibacteria bacterium | reverse complement strand
TTCCCGCAAATCGAAATCAGAGAAACTGTCGGTGTCGCAACCATTCCCCGCAAGCTCATTATCGCCAAAAGCAGTAACGCAGGTATCACTTATAAACGCTTTTCTCTCCCAACTTTTACCGTTGTCTATTCCTGAATAAGTTACGCTATCAATAATATCTTCATCGGCAAAATCGGAAACGGCTTCTTGATTATTGACTAATAAAACTGTCGCGCCGTTTGCCGATAAACTAAACGTGCGATGGGCTAAGTCAAGCGTAGTCGAGCTACGATAGCCGTCGGCACCACTCGAATTCAAATTCCTTCCAATCAAGAAAAATCCTTTCGGCGCGATTTTATTGCCATCTTCAAAATTTTTCTTTGAAACGTTTTGGGTAGTAGTTGCCCCACCCGCGACATACTGAACAGACCAACTTGATAAATCAACCTCTTCCTCGCCCGCATTCCAAATTTCAATAAATTCATCGCCGGCATCTACCCCACCCGCCTGAATTTCGCTCACAAGAATTTTAGGCAAAGTTATTGTGGAAGTAATTGTTGAGGTTGTTGTCGAAGTAGCCGGCGAATTTGAATCATTTTCCTGCGATGAGCCTGTCGAATCCGCTGAATTATTTTGAGAATTTGCCGCAACCGTCGCCGAACCGCCGCTTGAATAGTTTGCTACGCTAGCTATGCTTGGGGTTGGATCCGTTGGTTGTGGCTTTGGTTCTTCCTGTTTTTTGTCTTGCGGCTGGATCTTTTGCGCCAAATCTTCCAATTGGTCCGAAATGTCATCAAGTTGATTCTGAATCGCCGCTAAGTCAAGGGTTTCTCCTTCACTACTTGTCTCGATTACCTGGATTATTTGGTCCTCGACGATTTCGTTCGCTATTTCGTTAGCTAATTTTCCGCCGTTTTCGCTGCCGAATAAGCTATCCAATAAACCCGTCAATGAATTTTGTATGCTCGCAAAAAATGTTTTTGTTGTATTAACCAATTTAAGGACTTCGCCAACCGGAGAAAGGGAGCTTGTGAAAAATTTAAACACCCCCGACGATCTATCGAGTTTTACGAGATGTGCCGGAAAATCTTTATTTATGAGTGCGTCAGCCGCCTGTTTATAAAAAAGTTCTATCACGCCTGCGCCATATAAAACTGCTTTCGGCGCAAGGCGGGAAAAGTAAGCATCGAGAATGTAGTTATCAACAATTTCTATTAAGTAAGTATTTGTGTATTCCAAACCTTCCTTAACCTGCTTTATTCTAACCAGAGGAAATTCTAAATCTTTATCATCAAATCCGTACCCAAAACTTTCATCTTCCCTTACGATTCTCGGAAATTCGTAATCCAGATCATTTATTGTGTCTCTTGAGAAAAAGTATTTATTTGAATAACTCGCCATTTCGTGAAGATATTCCTCAATGGAACTTAATCGAGGAATTGAAATGTTTTCATTTTTAAATTTTTCAATAATTCCCAATCCAGAAATTGTATCCCTCGTCCATTTTTGGGCATATTCTTCAAAGGGTGAGTTTAGGGCTTCGCCAAAAGGCGGATGCGGATCATTCCTCGTGTGGTCAGGAACATCCATATCTTCAAGCAAATGAATCGCGTGGCCCAAAGTGATGTAGGCCTCTTTTTTGTTTCCCTCCGCCCAATATTCGAGCGCTTGATCCCACGTACGGTCACCACCATAAGAACCATATCTTGACTGCAAAATTCTATTATTTACCCAATCAACCGAATCGGTGGGTTCAGCGGGCGCAATAAACGTTCCCGCAACACTTTCAATCACATCTGCATACGCCCTGTCTAATTTTTCGCCAGGCGCGCCAATTCTTTCCGCTGTCCAGCCAATTTTGTGGATCGGATCGTAAAGGTGGTTTAGGGCCCTTACCTCTCTGTCTTCTAAAATGCTTCCCTCAACAACCCATTCTTTTTCTTCCGCAGTTAAAGGATTCTCTGGATGAAGGAGATTGTAAAAATCAACGATTTCATCGCTCAAAGCCGCATGAGTTGAGTTTGGATTATAAGCAAGTGCGGGATTAACCCAAACTAAAAAAGCAATTATTAAAATTAATAAATACCGGAGCATATTTATTTTGGTTTATTTTATTGTTTACAAATCATATTTCTACAATTTTCCAGATACCGTTAGGGTAAAGAATTAGATTAATTAGGACCGGACCGTCAAAACTAAAATATTTTCTGTCGGATGAATATTTGCCTTCCCCCAAAACTAAATCATTTTTCAGAGGTTTTAAATATTTTTCGATGCTTTCTTTGGTTGCGCCATTAAAACTTCTCAGTTCATCCTCTCGCTTCTCTTCAATAAAGTACTTACTCGCTAACTCGTAATCGCCTTTTTCGACTGCCTCGATATACATTTTCAGAGTTTCTTGTGGGGTTTTTCCGCCATAAGTATCGGCTAACTGCCTTTCATAATTTTCCTTCTCCCAATTGCGGATTGCCTCAGCCAATCTCTCGATTTTCTCCTGCGCTGTCCAATCTTTATAAGCCCGATAAAATGCAAATCCGCCCACAAAAACAAAAAGCGCCAAAAATGCGCCTACTACAGTCCTAAAAAACCTCGGTTTTGCAGCGTTCCTTTTTGGATCGCTGGAACTTGCATTTTCCTCACCAAAATTGGGTTCCATAATAATTTAGAAATACTATCAATGTTTCTCTCCCCGTGTCAACATTCCTCAGTTTGTCCACATATGTGGACAAACTGAGGACAGCTAATTTAAACCGAATTGTTTTTTCAAATCAATATCTCCCTCTAAAATTTCAACAAGCATTACTTTGCAATATTTGTCTAATTCACTATCAACCAAAACCCTCCAAAAATCATCTTTCATGTCGGGGGAAATCCAAACACTTCGCTGCAAACGATAGAAATCAAAATCTTTGAGCATTCTTCTCAACTCATCCCGTTTTTGGTTGTAACCGCCGGGGACATCAAAACTGACCAAACGCCACTTGCCATCCCATATATCGCTAGAAAGATTCTTCTTAGAATTTTTCCTGAAAAATCTCAAGCCTTTTCGGCTCGCAACAAAAACCGAACCTTTTTTATTTATCAAACCTCGATTGATCAACCGCTCAAAACTTTGTTTGAGATATTTTGTTTTTTTATATTTGCTAACAAATTCGTCAATTAAAGCTAGGGTCACCGCCTTACCGTCTCTGAAAAATTCGCCCCACCCTCTCATGTGCCTATAAGCGTCTCTAGATGTTTTGGCCATAGGAATAATTCTAATATATTAACTATTCCTCAGTTTGTCCACGTATGTGGACAAACTGAGGATAGAGAGAAAGTAGAAAATCATGAGGATTGGGAAAAAATAAAAAACCGCGGGAAAATTTGGTGATTTCTGAAACGGATTTTTGAGATTTGAAATCCTACGGCAGGACGATTAGCTCTCCCTCAATCGTGCCGCCTGGTGGGCAATAATCGCGGCATTCGAAAACAAAAGTGCCGGACAAGCTGGTATCAAAAGGCAATCTTTTCGTCGTCCCCTTCTTCACCGCCGCGAAATAAACCCCGAGATAAGGAATGTCTAAATCGTAATCTCCGTCAACTGCCGTAAAATCGATCTGAAGATTGTCGCCTTTGTTCACGGTAATCTTTGGGGGGTTAAAACCATCCCGAGCCGCTTTAAGATCAAAAAACAAAGCTTTTGTTTCCGAATCTTTATTTGTTGAAGCTGGAGATTCTAATTTCGGAACGGAGAGTTCTGCATCTTTAGGGATTTGGGGAACGTATGAATTCCCAGATTTTTCGAGCATTTTTTCCAAATCCCCTTCTGAAACATCGGAGTCACCCAAAAATTTTGTTTTCAATTCTCTCCCAAAAACACTGAACAGAACGACTAGGATTACAAAAACTCCCAACGCCAAAAGAATTATAATCTGCCTTTTCGTCATTTAAGTAATTATATCAAACTATCACTCACTGCATTTTTCAATGACAATCGGGGCGGGACTTGCATCTTTTCCCGCAATGAAACCCATGCCAAAACTTAAAGAGACAACCAACACCGCCACCAAAAGGATCAAATTTCTTGACATGAAAATTTATATAGATATTATAGTAGAAATATGGCACATACCAAAGCCAAGGGTTCAACTAAATTAGGGAGAGATTCGGCGTCAAAAAGGCTCGGTGTAAAACGCCAAGATGGTGAGAAAGTCACCCCTGGCCAAATTATTGTGAGACAACGAGGCACAAAGTATCATCCCGGGCAAAACGTAAAAATTGGAAGCGATGACACAATTTACGCTCTCAAAGTAGGCATAGTTAAATTTTTAAGTCACAAAAAAACCACCTTTCACGGATCGAGAAAGTCTATTAAGGTCGTGAGCGTACTTTAATAATCGGGTGCGCCTTCACTCCTTCTCCCAGATTAATTTCTAATTTATGTTCTCCCAAAGACTTGATTGGGTAGTCCAAGCTCATTTTCGTTTCCCCAAACCCCCTATCCCGAAGGGTAGCTTCGATTTCTTTTGCCGCAACAGATCCAAAAATTTCTCCTTTCTCGCCGGTTTTTATAAAAAACTCAAGATTTAAACTCTCGATTGTTTTTGCATCACTCTCAAGTTTGATTCTCAAAAATTTTTTTCTTTCCTCAACCTCCCCCTTCAATTTTCTTAACCCTAAAAGAGCTTTCTCCGTGCCCAGTTCAACTAATTTTTTGGGCAACAAAAAATTACGAGCGTAACCCGGCGGAACTTCCTTGACGTCATGTTTTTTACCCAAACCCTTTACGTCTTCCAAAAGAATGACTCTCATTCGAAGATCGGAGTAATAATAAGACGTGGAGCAGATTTTTTTATTTCTTCTTTCAAAATTTCAAGAGCTTTATCAAGTTGAGGGTCTTTCTTTTTTTCCGCATCTTCATCGGTAAGCTTAATCTCGAAATCAGGCGTTATGCCAATTTTGTTGATTTTCCCGCCTCCGGGAGTAAGCCACTCGGCAACGGATATTTTAAGCGATGACCCATCTTTCAAAGACTCAACTTCCTGAACCGTTCCTTTACCAAAAGTTTTTTCGCCGACAATTTTCGTCCCACGCATATCTCTTAGGGCACCTGCCAAAATTTCGGAAGCCGAAGCTGAACCACCATTTACAATTATGACAACCGGAATATTCTTAAGGGCGCCATTGCCGCTTGCCCTCAAGTCCTTGAAAGATCCCGGAGCAAACTGCTCTCTTACGACAACTTCACCCCTTTCCAAAAACCAGCCCGCGATGTTGGTTGCTACCTCCAAAAACCCGCCAGGATTATTCCTTAGATCAAGGACAATTCCGTCAAGATTTTTGAACAAGACGTCGAATGCAGCTCTGTAAAAAAGTTCGGGGGCGTTGGCGTTGAAATTATAAAGCTGAATATATGCTACTCTTTTCCCATCCAATTCCTTAATTTCTGAGTCAAGAGTTGGAACGACAATTTCCGCCCGGATGATTTTAAACTCTTTTGCTTCTTCCCAGCCGTTCCTCAAAATCAAAAGTTTCACCTCAGTTCCCGGCTCTCCACGAATCAGTTTTACCGCCCTATCAACCGTAAGATTGTTCGTAAAAGTGTCATCAACTTTTAAGATCTTGTCCCCCGCTTTCAACCCGGTAGCCTCCGCTGGATTTCCCTTGAGCGGGGCAACGATTATAAGCTGATCACTGCGGATTCCGATTTCCGCCCCAATCCCGCCAAAAGATCCGCTCAAGTCTTGGTTTAATTTAGTGGCATCTTCCGGCTCAAAATAATTTGAATAGGGATCGTCAAGCGCTCCGACAACCCCCTTAATAGCGCCATGAAGAAATTCTTCATCTTTAATTTCCCCAATGCCGACATATTTTCTTTTAACCATATCCAAAACATCCCAAAAAAGAGAGAAATCGGCGTTAGGCAGTTGGTCTTCGCCAGCTAAAAAAATTGGTTTTCGTTTCGTCTCGCCAAATCGAAAACCGCCGTAAAAGATAAGGGTTGCAATAAGAACCGTAACAAAAATAAAAACTGCTTTCTTTTCGTGTTTTTTAAATTTAAATCTGAACATTTCAATCATTTAACCAAAAAATCGGTTATAAAGCAACGCTAAATTTATTCTTTTTCTTTTAGCTCGCGTAGCTCTTTAGCTCTATCAATGAATAGTTTTCCGTCTAAATGATCAACCTCGTGCTCGAAAACCCTCGCGAGAAGCCCCCAAGCCTTGATCTTCAGCTTTTTCCCTCGAACATCCAAACCCTCGAGAGTGATTTTTTCGGGCCGAGGAACTGTGCCGTAAATCTTCGGCACGCTTAAGCACCCCTCCTCGAGATTGATGGATTCTTTGGAAAATTTGGTTATTTTCGGATTTATAACAAAATAAAACTTCGGTCGGCCACTACTGTCCGGAACTTCAGCCACAAAAATCCTTTTTGCAATCCCGATTTGATTGGCCGAAAGGCCGATACCATTAGCCAATTTCATTGCTTTGCGCATAGTGCGCGTTAAATCCTGCAGCTCTTTCTTGTTCTCTCTGCTAAAATCAAGCAGCGGAAGTTTGTTACGCAAGAATTTTTCTTCTTTTTTATTTGTTCTTAAAAATATATGCATCGAATATTTTTACATTCTTTGTTTATGTTCATATAACATCCTTACATTCTTAAGTTTATAAGGATGTCATTTTTACGATGTCTTTTATTTTTTCTTGTGTAGCCTTAATTTTAGTTGTTTTGGTTTTTTGGATAAGGGTTTTGGTTTTAGTTTTCTTCTGATCCCAGCAAACATTTTCATAAAATACGCCCCCTTGTTTTTTACACCTTCCCTTTGAGCCACATCTTTTGCGAGCATCAAAAGTATTTGGGAATCATATTGCTTAGCTAATCCCATGTAAAGGGTTTTGTGTTTTTGGTCGCCTAAAATTTCTGCAAGCACCAAGCCCGCTCCCTGATGTGATGAATAAACCCTAGATTTTTTCACCCTTTCTCTTAAAATTTTTAAATAATCTTTGCCTGATGTATTCTCCACTTTTTCATCCTATAATAAAAAAATGCGATTTGCATTTTTCGGGACACCAGAATTTGCAGAAATAATTTTGGAAAAAATCGTTAAAAACGGCCTTGTTCCTCAAGTTATAATTTGCAATCCTGATCGTCCGCTAGGAAGAAAACAAATAATCACGGCTCCTCCGACAAAAATTATTGCCCAAAAACACAATATTCCGGTTTGGCAGCCGGAAAAATTGGATGTTCACGAATTTAAGAACAGGTTAAAAAACTTTGATTTTGCTATAGTCGCTGCTTACGCGAAAATCATTCCCAAAGAAATTATCTCTATCCCGAGATTAGGAACGATCGTCGTTCACCCTTCGCTTCTCCCAAGGTGGCGGGGCGCAACACCAATCCAGAATACGATTCTTGCGGGAGACAAAGTAACAGGCACAACCCTGATTCTCGCTGATGAAAAAGTTGACCATGGGCCGATATTGGCTGGGAAGGATCTAGAAATTGAAGAAAATGATAATTATGAAACACTTATCCAAAAACTTGCTGAATTAAGTGGAGAACTTCTAATAAAAATCATCCCTTTGTGGCTCGAGGGCAAAATAAGGCCCGAAACACAAAATGAAGATTATGCTACTTATACCAAAAAGTTCGGAACCGAAGACGGGTTTGTAGATCTAGAAAAAGACGATTCGGTTTTAATCAGAAGAAAGGTTAGAGCCCTAAATCCCGAACCAGGAGTCTGGACTAAAATAGTGCCGGAAAACTATTTTCTTATTCGCGCGAATAAGAAAATAGTCGGAAAAAGAATAAAAATCTTGGAAGCGGAGATTTATCAGGGGAGGTTGAAACTTAAAAAAATCCAAATTGAGGGAGAGAAACCCCAAAATCTTTAATCCTCAATTTTGTATCATATGATACAAAATTGAGGACACGCAACATTACAAGTCCCTTAATTTTCGAATAAGGGCTTTTAATTTATCCCGCGCCGCTTCACGATCTTTTCCGCTTTCCGCTTCCCAGGTAATGTCAATAAATTCGTCTTGGAGATCCGGCGGCAATTGATCAAATTTTTCACCGGCCCAACTCTCATATAAAACCTTTTGAAGTTCTTTTATTTCTGCTTCAAGATTTTCCAGGCTGGGTTCTTGAGGAAGATTTTCTTTCATTTTTTATCCGAGGTTTTTTGCCACTTCTTCCCAATTTACAACATTCCACCAAGCATCGATATATTCAGCGCGGCGGTTTTGGTATTTTAAGTAATACGCGTGCTCCCAAACATCCAAACCCAAAAGTGGCGTAAGTCCTTTTGAGATGGGACAGTCTTGATTTGGAGTAGTTGTAACATAAATCTTTCCGCTCCACGATTCCAAAACCAACCAACACCAACCACTCCCGAAAAGAGTTGCAGCGGAATTTGTGAATTGTTCTTTAAATTTGGAAAAATCGCCGAAAGTGTTTGTAATAACCTTTGCTAAATCCTCCTCCGGCTCATTTCCACCCTTCGACTGGCTCAGGGCTGGCAGACACATTATCCGCCAGAAAAAGGAGTGGTTATAATGGCCACCGCCGTGATTTCGAACCGCACCACGAATATCCTCCGGCACCGCATCAAGATCTCCTATTAATTCCTCTAGCGGCTTATCGAAAAGCTCTGGATGTTTATCAAGTGCTTCGTTCAGTTTCGTAACGTAAGTTTGATGATGTTTGGCGTGATGAACTTCCATCGTCCGCGCATCAATAAACGGCTCTAGGGAGTCATAGGAATAAGGTAATTTAGGTAGCTCAAATTTAATAAAATTA
>CAYIWX010000020.1:0-8796 GCA_964367305.1 uncultured Candidatus Saccharibacteria bacterium | reverse complement strand
CCATTCGGGACCTGGATGGAAAATTTGACGGCATTGCGATGCGGGTGCCCGTTCTTTGCGGGTCAGTCGCGGACATCACGTTTCTGGCTTCTCGCAAAACATCGGTTGAGGAAATCAACGAAATTTTCCGAAAAGCGGCGGCTTCAGCGCGCTGGAAAGAAATTTTAAAGGTAACGAAGGACCCGATTGTGTCCTCGGATGTGATCGGCGAGCTCTACGGCGCGATTGTGGATTTAGGATTTACCAAAGTAATCGACGGCGATCTAGTGAAAGTTTTGAGCTGGTACGACAATGAGGCCGGTTACGTTTCTACTTTAGTCCAGCATGTTTTAGCCGTAGCGGCCCATATTTAAGAGCATGATCATTTATATTGGCGCCGATCATAAAGGGTTTGAACTTAAGGAAAACCTCAAAAATTTTCTGAAAACCAAGGGGTATCAAGTATCGGATTTGGGAGCCGCGAATTACAAAGAAGAAGATGATTATCCCGATATTGCGGTGGCGGTTGCAAAGAAAGTGAGTGAAGAGCACGAAACCGCGCGGGGGATTTTGATTTGCGGATCGGGGGTGGGGGTGGATGTTGTCGCAAACAAATTCATGCATATCCGTTCGGCACTTGTCGGGAATGCTGACCAAGCATTCGATAGCCGGAACGATGACGATTCAAATATTTTGTGTTTGGGGGCGAATTATCTAGAATCCGAGGATGCGAAAAAAATTACAACAACGTGGCTAGAAACACCGTTTTCCGGTGAAGAGCGGCACCGCCGCCGGATCGAGCAGATTTCGCAACTAGAATTAAAAAATCTGCAGCCCACAGAAGAAAAAGACCGATTGTCATGGAAATAAAATCGAAAAAAAATGACCCGCATGAACGCGGGTTTTTCAGAAAAGAGAGATAAGAAATTTAAAGGCACTAATTAAAATTCCGACAAGAGAGACGCAGAAAAAAACGTAAATCGAGTATATGAAGATATCCCCGACGCTTATCACTCTATTAAGTGATCGGACAAGAATTGTGTCGGCCAGAAATTTTAATTCGGTTCCCTCATTTATGAAGCTGTAATGTTCAGATGGTAATTTTTTGTTCCTGTCTCGGGTACGGTAGGCGGTTTTTGAAACCGGCATTTTCCAACCATTGCGGGCCATTACTAAAATATTTAAAGAAAATCCAAAAAGAATAGAGAAAAATCCTAAAATTGCCACAAGCATAAATACCCAATTACCGAAAAAATAGTTTATCAATGCCATAAACCCCATTACTAGGAACGTTTCCAATACCCCGAGGAATTTCTCTATCCAAAATTTTGTTTCTGGCAATTACCCCCCCCAAATAAGAATAAAAAGACTTCTCATATTGTAGAACGATTAGAGTAATAAATATATCCGATTTCGTGCTAAAATTAATCAGATGGAAACCATTCCGGTCATAAATTGCCCTGATTTTGAGTGCGTAAAGAAAAGAGTAAAACAGATAAAAGAACTAGGCAGCCCTTTAGCGCATATTGATGTTTCGGATGGTGAATTCGCGAAACCGGCGAATTGGGGCAACCCACTAGATCTTTTATCGTTTGGGGAAGAGCTTGCGGGTTTAAAGTTGGAAGTTCATTTGATGGTTTTAGAGCCACAGGCGGTAGTTGAGGATTGGCTGCGGGCTGGAGTTTCGAGAATCATCATTCATGAAGAAGCTTTGACTGACGGGTGGCCGATAATTTTCGATAAAATTGACACTTATGATGCGGAGCTCGGCTTGGCGATAAAACCGGAAACTTCGATCGAAACAGTCGTGCCTTATTTAAAGCAGGTTTCTTTAGTCCAAATCTTAGCAGTTGATCCAGGCCCATCGGGCCAGAAGTTTGACATGGCCGTTTTAGAGAAAATAAGTTTTTTGAACAAGGAAAAGGAAGATAATAATTTTATAATTGAAGTTGATGGGGGAATTGATTTAGAAACAGCGGCGCTTGTTCGAGACGCCGGCGCTGATTTAGTGGTTTCGCACTCTTATATTTTCGAGAGTTCCGACCCTAAAGAAGCTTACGAAAGCCTGAAAAATCTATAACAACAACCATTTTATAAAAATTTAGTGTTTGTATAATTTCACTCAACCCCAACCCCTCCGTTTTACTTAATTTGAATTTTCCGCAATTACAAAGCTATAGCGTAATAATTTAGTAAATTTTTTAGGAAGGCAATTTAAAAAGGTGCTTTAATTTTTCCTCCCCTTCAAATTTTTCTACATAGAGTACCAAAACGTTATTCCTTACATTAAACATCGAAGATATAAAATCCACCTCGTTTTCACAAGGATAAGGAGTAATAAAAACACTTTTTTGAATGGGGTAAAATTCCAATTGTTTTAATTTCGTTCTTAAAGCGTCCCGAGCTGTTTTTTGTCGGTCGGAAACGTCGAACATAACTAAACGCCACCTACCATCCCATTTTTTGGGTTTGTTAATCCGTATATTTTCGAGTTTAAATTGCAAGACTTTTTCTTTGCCATTTTTTGTTAAAACAATTTTTATTTTTCCGTCAGGTAGCTCTTGGTAGTTTATAAGTTCACGTCTTTGGAGGTTTCTAAGGTCGTTCAGAAACCTGTATTTTTCGAAGCTCTTTTTGCGGAAATAGCCTTTTATTAGGGATTTTACAATTAAAGCCCCGCTTACGGGTGAAAAAGTCGAAATTATCAAAAAACCCGCGCCCAGACCCAAAGCTTTTAATATTTTATAAGGATTGGAATTTTTTCTTAATCGCATTCCGTAATTATTGTGCTATAGCGTGATAACTTAGTAAATAGAATAAATAGAAAAATGTGTTGGGGATATACCGCGTGGTGTTATAATTATAACTATATAGTGATGGAACCACTTCATGATGAAAAGTTAAAAATTTTAGAAGAGAAAGCGAATCGGATTCGCGAGACTTTGATTGAGACGCTTTTAGAAGCGGGGTCGGGCCACTCAGCGGGGCCCCTGGGAATGGCGGATATTTTTACTGCGCTCTATTTTCATATTCTAAACCATGATCCGAAAAATCCGGATTGGGCAGATCGGGACAGATTAGTTTTATCAAATGGGCACATTTGCCCGGTGCGTTATGTGACGATGGCCTATGCCGGATATTTCCCGATTGAAGAACTGAAGACTCTCCGGAAACTAAATACTCGGCTTCAGGGGCATCCCCATCGTTCAGCGCTTCCGGGAGTTGAAACGACCTCCGGGCCCCTTGGCTCCGGGATTTCACAGGCAATCGGGATGGCGCTGGCCGCCCGGCTCGATAATAAAAAACACAGAATTTATTGCATTACATCAGATGGCGAACACCAAGAGGGGAACACTTGGGAGGCAATCATGTTTGCGGGGAAATACAAACATCACCTGAATAACTTAACGGTGATAATGGATAGGAATAATATTCAAATTGACGGATTCACAGAAAATATAATGCCGCTTGAGCCGCTCCGCGAAAAATACGAATCTTTCGGCTGGCACGTCATTGAAATTGATGGGCACAACATGGCGGATTTTGTGGATGCGGTCGCGGAGGCGGAAGCAATTTATGAAAAACCGACGGTGATAATTGCCCACACCATTCCCGGGAAAGGCGTAAGTTTTATGGAGAAAGATTACACCTGGCACGGTAAGCCTCCGAAGAAAGAAGAGGCGGAGAGAGCACTTAAGGAACTTAGGACCTTGGGTGCTAGAATAAAAAGTGAACATGAATAATTTTAAAAAATTAAGAAAGTTGCCTTCGAGAACACGAGCTGGATTTGTGGGTGTTGTGACGCGTCACAACACCGCGCGTTCCGGCTTTGTAAAGATAATTTTCGTAATAATCGGAGTGGTGGTTTTGGTTGGCGCGGGGGTGGGGGTGAGGTACTTTGTAGCTAAAAAACAGAAAACAGGAAATCCGCCTGGGGTTTTTTGCATACAGGACGCAAAAAAATGTCCTGATGGAAGTTATGTGGGTAGGGTCGGCCCAAACTGCGAATTTGCGGAGTGTCCTTCGGGAATTGACGAAACCGCAAGCTGGAAAACCTATCGGAATGAGAAGTATGGGTTTGAGTTTAAATATCCAAACAACTGGGTTACTAAAGACATCAAGGTATTTGCTGGAGAAGGCGTTGATGTTTTAGTGCACATTGGTTTTGGTCCGCAGCTCAATGACGTACCGATTGGAGTTAATGTTTCTCAAGGAAACGCTGTTCGTAGCCCGCTTCTCAGTGGCAATTTTCAACAACAGAGCGTAAAGGGTACGTCAATTGGCGGAATCAACGGTACAACGTATAACTTAGTTAACAAGTTTACCGGGGAAAGGTGTGAACTTTCTTTTGTAACCAACAGTGGTAATGCTTACGGTTTGAGTATATGTCCAAGAGACCAATTTGATGAGGAATTTAATTTAATTCTTTCTACTTTCAAATTCACTAAATAGATATGCTAAACCCCGAATCAAAATTAAATCAGAAAAATTTGGTATTTAGAATGGGGTTGATTTTGGTCAAGAGCGGTGTTACAATGTTTTTATGAAAAGAGCCAGAAAATATGCGGAGATTAAAACTCGATACGGTAATCATGTCAGCGTCTTAGAGCCGGATGAAACTGGATACACTGTCACGGTTCCTGGGTTACCAGGGGTTGTTACTTGGGGGAAAAACATTGAGCAAGCTAAAAAAATGGCCAAAGAAGCGATAGAGCTTTGTGTTGAATGTCTTGCCGAGGAAAAAATTTCTAATGTTCCGAGACGAGGCACGAAAACATTGCTTAATGTTGGTGCATGAGCATAATCCCGATAATTAGGGCAAGAAAACTTATTTTGATTTTGCTCCGCTTGGGATTTCGGATAATAAGGCAAAAAGGAAGTCACGTTAGGCTCCAACACCCCCTAACAAGAAGAAGCACAACTGTTCCACTTCATGCCGGCGATTTACCTCGCGGATTGCTTCTCGAGATTTTAAAACAAGCCGGCTTATCCATTAAGTTTTTTCTAAAATTAATCGGTAAGAAGTAAATATGTTGAGCCTCGAAGCAAAATTAAATCCCAAAGCATTCGATAAAGATATCGAAATGAAACCTACCAGGGACGGGTACGGCGATGGGCTTGTTCTGGCCGCTGACCACAATAAAAACGTTGTAGCGCTCTGTGCGGATTTGACTGAATCCACTCGAGCGGAAGCGTTTGCGAAAAAATATCCCGAGCGATTTTTTGAGTGTGGGGTGGCAGAGCAAAATATGGCAACAATTGCCGCGGGATTGGGCATTTCTGGAAAAATCCCATTTATTTCTTCTTATGCGACTTTTAGTCCTGGAAGAAATTATGAACAGATTCGGACGACGATTGCCTACAACGATTCAAACGTGAAAATTGCGGGGCATCATGCTGGAGTGTCTGTCGGCCCCGATGGGGCAACGCACCAAGCGACCGAAGACATCGCTATAATGCGGGCGATGCCGAATATGAAAGTTTTTGTGCCCTGTGACGCAATTGAAGCGAGGAAAATTACCGAGGCGGCTGCAAAAATCTGGGGACCGGTCTACATTAGATTCGGAAGAGAAAAGAGCACTGTTCTTACAACCGAAGCGACACCATTTACACCGGGGAAAGCAGAAGTTTTTTGGCAATCCAAAAAGCCCGAAGTTTTGATAATTGCTTGTGGAATTTTAGTTCATAACGCGCTTTTAGCGGCGCGAGACTTGTCCTCCGGAGGAGGATCTCCGCCGGAGGCGGATGGGCCTCGGGCGCACGCCTCGGGCGGAGAAAAAGAAAAAATCGGAGTTGTCGTTCTAAATAACCATTCAATTAAACCGATTGATGAAGAAGCGATCGTAAGTTGGGCGAAAAAGTGCGGGGCGGTTGTGACAGTTGAGGAACACCAAGTTTCGGGAGGCTTAGGCAGTGCGGTTGCCGAGATTTTAGCCCGCCGTGCGCCGACGCCGATAGAATTTATCGGGATGCAGGATACTTTCGGAGAATCCGGTCCGCCAGCCGAACTTATAGATAAATACGGAATGGGCGTGAAAGACATAAAGGCAGCAATAAAAAAAGTCTTAAAAAGAAGATGAATGAAGAGCTAAATCAGATTAAGGCAGAAAGAACCGAGCCCGGAAAATGGTTCTACTGGTTTTCCGTCGTATTGTTTTTTCTGTTGTTACTGAACTATTTATCAGTGAATTTTAAATGGTTTATGCCGGTATATCACGAGCTGGGAAGTGGCAAAAGTGTTACAACTATGATTTTAGTATTGGGAGGATTAATTGCAAGAGTTTTTCTTCTTGTCTCCTTTACGATTTTTGTGATGAGAAGATATCGTTTAAAGCATTTTTTTATACCGCTTGTTTTGTTTTCTAGTGAAATTATAGGAACTTTATCTGTGAGTGGAAATGTTTATAATCGGTTAACGATTTTAGCAAGTCTTTTAATAGTTACTTATTCTCTTTTGGTAATAAAGGATAAAGTTAAGCAATGGTTCAATGAGCGACCGTCAAAATTCTGGCGATTCATTATGTTTGTGATATTTATAGGAGTAATGTTTTTGGTAAATGTATTGAATTTCTTAGCAGTCACTTAAATTTAGTTATAAAATAGAAAGTTTTTAAGTAGAGAATAATCCGTAAATTTATTAAAGTTTCAACATTTTCAAATTAGTACAAAAGATTTTTGTTTTAAACCAGTGGTCTAATTAATTAGACCACTGGTTGTGATATAATAAATTGTATCGACAATCATATTAATAAATGAAGAGCTGTATCAATACATGACCCGAGTCAATAAAAAATATATTAAACAGGAATTACAAAATGCTGCTTGGAAATATTTTGGAGATGTGATAAAGAAATCAAAATCCGAGAAAGAATTGGTTCAGAACCTTCATAAATTTCTTACCGAATCAGAAATAGTGATGCTTGAAAAAAGATTGATTATCCCAATCCTTCTTGGTAGAAAAATGAGTTATCGGGCAATTGGAGAAATGATAGATATTACGAGAACTACTATCAGTTTTGTAAAGAAAGGTTTAAAAAGAAAACCGAGAATTAAAAGAAAATATAGTCCGAACCCAAATTATAGAGAGATAAAAGAAGTGCCCCCTCTTCCTTCTCGTAGTGGCCACGGTCGTTGGTTACGGGCTAAGCTTCGTGGACAAAAATTCTATTACATCAAACGCAAGGTGGTCTAATGTATTAGACCACCGATCTGATTAGGTTCAATTTATTATTTTTTTATTAAATTTTATTAGTTTTATTATTTTGCCGTATTTGCCGTAAACGAACAAATAAAACCCCGCCTCAGTTAGTAGGCGGGTTTGTTGCGAGAATTAGGTACACATTTTGAAGAGTTTCGGGGAGGTCACCGTCGTTAGAAACCGCGTGATAAGGAACGCCGGAGGCTTTCATTTCCTTTTCCCAATTCCTTTGATCGTTTAAGCGCTGTTTTATCTCATCTTCTTTGAGACCAGCTCTCATTAACCTTTCCCTAATTTTTTTGGGAGAAGTTTTAATGAATAAAGAAATCAAGTTTTTGCCCTGAAGCCTATCACAAAGAATTCTTAAGATTTCGGGTACAAGGATCATTATTTTTATGCCCTGTGGCATTTCAAGGGCAGAATCAATGGAGCGTTTCAAGGTTCCGTAAGAACAACTTCTTAATTTTGCAACCCAGAGGAAACTTCCTCTTTTTTCCAGTTCATCAAATTTTTCTGGTTGAAGGTAAAGATATTCTCCTTCTAGGTCGGTTGGCCTTTTGGGACGAGTCGTAATGCTTGTGATTATAGAAAAGCCCTCTTCTTCGAGAAGCGCTTTGGTAATCCTTGATTTACCCGCACCGGAAGGTCCGGTGATGGTAAGAATTCTTCCCATTGCACCCCACTCATGAATTTCAAGAACTAATTATCACTTAACATGATTTTGTTATTCGGGTCAATCGGTGATATAATTGAACCTAAGGTTTTTAAATTTCTCAATCTTATGTTTGATGTTATTACAATCGGGACGGCGACGAGAGATGTTTTCCTTACGAGCAAGCTTTTTAAGGTTTTAAAAGATCCAGCACACCTGAAAAAAATTGGATTTCCTACGGGGGAAGCAGAATGTTTCGCTTTGGGGTCTAAACTTGAGCTCGAAAAGCCGGTTTTTACGATAGGGGGCGGAGCGGCAAATGCGGCCGTAACTTTTAAAAGACAGGGATTTGGAACTGCGGCAGTCATAAAGATCGGGGACGATGGCGCAGGGGCGGATATTTTAAAAATCCTGAAAGAAGAAAAGGTTCAAGTATTTCCGATAACCGATAAAAAATTAGGAACAGCGTATTCAACAATTCTCTTAACACCCGACGGTGAACGGACAATTTTGGTTTACCGGGGAGCGTCAGAGAAAATTTCAAGGTCAGAAATTACAGCGAGCAAACTTAAAGCCGCTTCAGCTTATATTGTTCCGGGCCACATTGATTTCGCGACGGTAGAATGGCTTGTCACGACTTTGAAAAAGAATGGGGCTCTCGTCGCAATGAACCCGTCAAAATTTTATATTGAGATGGGGCCGCATAAATTGAAGCCTATTTTAGAAAATCTAGACATAGTAATTCTAAACAGGGAAGAAGCGGCGTATTTGACCGGAATTGATTATTCGAAAACAAGAAAAATCTTTAAAAAGTTTGATGAGATGATTAATGGGATTGCCATAATGACAGATGGCGGGCGCGGTGCATATGCCTCGGACGGAAAATATATCTACAGGGCCGGTATTTTTAAGGAAAAGAAATTAATTGACCGGACGGGAGCAGGTGATGCCTTTGGATCGGGATTTG
>CAYIWX010000019.1:7188-9386 GCA_964367305.1 uncultured Candidatus Saccharibacteria bacterium | reverse complement strand
TTTTTGGGAGTTCTCCCGGGACTTCAAAAAGATACGGATCCTAAAAAAATAAAAGCGGAGTTGAATTTCTGGAGCGCTCTTCAGGGAAAAGACGCTTATGCGGGTATTCTCGAAAAATTGAAAACGATCTATCCGAACGTTACTATCAATCATCGCGACTTTGGAAGCGTGGAAGATTACGAAGCCGCCCTTCTCGATGCCTTGGCGGCCGGCAAAGGCCCCGATATTTTTGCGGTAAAAAACAATGCGACTCTCAAAGAAGCAAATAAAATTTATCCTCTCCCCCAAGAGAAATTTTCAATAGTAGATCTTCGGGGAGCTTTTCCGCAAGTGGTTGAGGGAGATTTCGCACTTAACGGAAAAATTTACGGTCTCCCGCCCTCTGTTGATACTCTCGCCTTAATCTACAACCGGGATATTCTTGACGAAAACGCCATTTCACCGCCACAAACCTGGGTAGATTTTAAAAATGCCGTTCCGAAGCTCGTTAAATTTGACGCACAAAAAAATTTGGTTCGCGCAGCCGGCGCCTTGGGCGAGTCGAAAAACATTAGAAACGTAGTTGATATTTTAAGCCTTCTCATGCTCCAAACAGGAACCGAAATGGTCTCCGAGAATTTTAGTAATGCTTCTTTCGCTTCGCCCGAAGGCCTCGAAGCTTTTAATTTCTTCCTTGAGTTTCGGGACCCCAAAAGAACTAACTATACTTGGAACACATCAATGCCAAATTCTCTAGACGCTTTTGGCGCGGGGACTCTTGTGATGACAATTGACTACTTTTCGGCCCTAAAAGAGGTGAGGGCTCGAGATCCGTTTTTGAATTATGGAGTAGCCGAGGTCCCCCAACCGAAAGAAGCGAAAAAAATAATAACTTACTCAAATTATTGGGGGCTTACAGTTTCAAAACAAAGCCGTTATGCTAATTTAGCGTGGGACACGATCATCCTAATGACAACCGACCGTGGATTTGCAAATTTATATCTCAAAAAAACCGGCCGGCCGCCGGCCCTACGAACCCTCGTAAATAACTACGCCGCAGATCCGATACTGAACGTTTTTGCAAAACAAATTCTCGTCGCAAAAAGCTGGCCGCAAATTGATCCCAAAAAAATCGAGATGGTTTTTGACCAAATGATTGAGGCAGTTAATGTGGGAGGGGTGCGCGGAAGAGACGCACTCGAAAAAGCCGAAAATCAAGTCGATGAGCTTTTGTCCAAAAGAATTTTCTAGTTTTAAATTTTTAAACATGAAATGTTTTGTCTTTAAATCTTTTCTCGTTCTCCTGATTTTTGTTTTCTATTTTCTATTTTCTAGCCCCGCTTATGCTATAAACATCTGGGAGGGAACGGGCGATGGAGCGACGTGCAATAAACCCGTTACCGATTCGGTCGGGAAGGTGCTTGATCCAAACCCCTGCGACTTTTGTGATGCCCTAATTGTCATTCAAAACGTCGTGAAGTTCCTTTTCGAAGTTGCAATTCCGATCTCGGTTGCGATGGTAATTTTCGGCGCGATCATCCTAATGATTGCGGGGGGCTCGGAAGAGAAAATTAAAAAAGGCAGGGCGGCAATAACTTCGGCTGTTTTGGGTCTCGTAATCGTTCTTTCTGCCTGGATAATTGTAAATACCATCCTTCATATACTAACCGGCTCCCTTGATTTCCCCTGGAACCAACTCTCGTGTTAAAATTCTAAATATGAACGGGTTAAAAAAATCTTTGATTTTTGTCGCTTGTTCCCTGTCTTTTGTCTTTTTTTTGTTTCTTGTCTCTGCTAGCGTGGTTTTTGCCGATGGTCACATTGGCACCGGAAGAGGCGTTGATCTTCCAAATCCCCTTGGCGCAACCGAAACCATTCCTCAATTACTCGATAAAATTACTGATTTTCTTGTGAAGTTGGCCGCCCCGATTGTCGCAATAGTTGTCGTTTACGGCGCTTTTCAGATTCTTTTTGCCACTGGCGACCCCGAAAAATTCGCGACCGGCCGGAAAACTATTCTTTATGCAGTTGTCGGCTATGCTATAATATGGATTGGGCGAGGAATTGCAATAATTATTGAAAATTTGCTCAAATCCTAAGCCTTATATAATTAAGAAAGGTCGGTTAGTCTTTATGTTTTTATGTTAAGTCTTAAAAAAATCACACAAATTGCGGCGATTGTGGCACTTACCGCGCTCCCTCTTTTGAGTTTAGCTCAA
>CAYIWX010000019.1:1862-7088 GCA_964367305.1 uncultured Candidatus Saccharibacteria bacterium | reverse complement strand
ACAGCCGGCGGTGATGAGGAAAAAGTGAAAAGTGCGAAGCAAAAACTGGTTTATGCCATTGTCGCGATTGTGGTTGCCGTATTTGCGTTTGTGGTTGCAACAATTATCGCGAACTTTATTGGCGGCACAACCGAAGCCCCATAAGATTGGTTAAGTTTCTGAAATGAAAAGCCCGCAGATTCACCTGCGGGCAAGTCCCTTACACATGTTGTGTGTGTGGGGGATTTTTGATTAACTATGCATTTCTTCGCCTGCAACAAGAGCGCAACCGTCACCTCTGAACACAAAAAACCTACGATCGCCCCACTCAATAGGACCGATTCCCGGACCATCTGCTACCGTAAATGGTGGGTGGTCTAAAGAAGTAACTTCGGTTTCTTGAGCGAGCTTGTAATCTCCGTGATAAATTTTCTCATCAAATTCAACGATACCGCTTTCCTCGCCGCCTCTAAAACGAATAAGCCATTTTCCGCCGCGCTTTACCCTAAAAATTTTTCCGATACGCTTTTCTTGTCCCGCGATTTTTATAGTATCCTCCGGAAAATTGGATTCGTCGATAACAACATATTGTTTCGCCCACTCTTCGCAGGAAGGGGCCGTGGGTAAAACTTGATCGGTCTCTCTCGTTTGCGATCTTACAACCCAAGAAATAACTAAAACGGCTAAAACCAGAATTGGTATCGGTATCAGAGATTGGGCGTTGCGAGGCCCTCTTCCTTCTTTTCTATCTTCCACTCTTGCCTCCCTTACTAGGACGAACAGAACCCCCTCCCTCTCCTCCTGGTTCAGATTCCCAAACAGCGAAATCTTTTATGCCTTGAGCGCTAATAATTCTCTTTGGCGCCGTGCCAGCCCAATGGTCGACCTGATCAACCACCGCTTGGTCAGAAAGTCCCGGCAATAAATCTTTCCTGATATCTCGGGCGGTTTGGGCTTTAGCTATTGCTGCTTCGCGATGTTTCGCTGCAACAGCCCAAGCAGCCAAAGCCCTCTCGGCATCGAGGGTCATCACCGGCGCTGAAACGTGAATTTCCGAAAAGTCACAACCGTACCTTCTTTCGGTAAAAGAGTAGTCTTCGTCGTCTTTGTCCTCAAGGTCTAATATTTTCGTCCTTATCCTGCTAACATTTGCCTCGTAGAATTCAAGAACTCGTTCTGATGGAACAGTGTTTTCGAAATTCGTACCATTCGGCAAAACGTAGTAGGGTTCACCGTTGTCCTGAAAACGAAGAGCGTTCAGGTGAGGAACGGTTCTATTGCCCAGTCGCAAAAGACTATTGATCAAAAGTACAATGCCAGCGTGCTTGTCTTTAAAGTCCGCCATCGAATGTTTGCTCGCCACGTCTTGTAGAATCGAACCAATCTGAGCTGGCAAATCAGTATCAATTACGCCCAAGCCCCACAACCGATAATTGTCCATAAATCTGAGGTCGGGTTGATAAGTGCCATCTATCGTAAGCTCAACGGCCCAGGAACTACTTTTGTCTCCGCCGGCTTCTTTGGTGTAAACCCTTACAACTGATTGAAACGGAACTGGCGCCCTCGACCATTCCTCAACTTCCCCAATAAGTCGAGGCCACCAAACGAGACCCTCGTCTGCAGATCTTTTGTATTGATTCAAAATATAAAGCGCGCCGTAGTGGCCTTTACTAATATTTCTGAGACCCGCAAGAACATAAGCCAAGGACGATAAAATGAATAGAACGTCCATTTCTCCTTTCCCCCTTCTGGTTTATAATGTTTAACTGCTGCAGAAAAAATATCACAAAAGCATTTATTTGTCAAACAAAATCGGCGATGGTAGTATTTAGAAATTAATGCGGGCGGGTGCTGAAACTGGCAGACAGGCACGGCTTAGGACCGTGTGCCGCAAGGCGTGTGGGTTCAAGTCCCACCCCGCCCACCAAGATAAAACTTTTTAATCAACTTCTTCAAACAAAAGTATCCCACACAGACGATCGTTCATGTGGGATATGAATTAAAAGCCAACAAGAAACCATTGGACTAAATTACTTGCTTTAAACTACCGGCTTTGCTGACTTCAAAAATTTCTACAAAATCAATCAATCGTAATTTTTTTAAATCTTCTAAAAATCGCTTCGGAATTTTAACCTTGCCCGCCCAAACACTTTTTTGAATTATTCTGAAGCCTAGATTTTTCAAAACGTCTCTTAACCAGTTTCTTTTTCTTCTTTCTTTTTCTGGGATATCGAAGGCAACGATAATAGGATTTGTCGTTTCTTTTTTCTCGTATTTTGGCGAAGGTAACTGTTTCTTTATTTTTGTTTTCAGTGCCTCCAACTTATTTTTTCCTTTCATCGTAATGGTGAATATTTTTAATCCGTTTCTCAAACTTTTCACAACCAATCCGTCTCTTTTCAATTTATAAATTAGAGTGTTGTATTTTATTTTCGCTTCCCTTTCCAGTTCTTTGTGAAAGTTTGCTGTAGCTTTTTCCGTCCTAATCTTAGAAAGAGAGTATTCTATTTTTTTATAAGAGGCGCCATAGCCAGCATCTAGAAAGGCCTCAAAAAGATCTACCGAGTTCGTTGCTGTTGTCCACAGTCTTTCTAAAAGGTTAAAAGTGACGTGTCCTTTTGCCATTATTCAATTATATATCCTACAGTGACGATCGTCACTGTAGGATACGCCAAATATGAAATATGCTTCGAAAAATATTCGAGAATGGGCGCTTGCCTTCCACCAAACACTGATGTTGGGTTTGGGTCCTCACTCCTTAAAGCTTCGGCGGCGGCCGTGAAAAGCTTCGTGTACCTCCCGAAGTTCTTTGTTTGTAAGATGAGTGTAAACCTGGGTCGTCGAAATGTTCGAGTGACCAAGAAGTTCCTGGACCGAACGGAGATCCGCTCCGTTTATTAAGAGGTCGGTCGCGAAAGAGTGACGAAGTTGGTGAGGATGGACTTTTTTTGAAATCCCGGCTTCGCGCGCCCGGGCATCAACCAACCTTTCAACTGCTCTTGGAGTGACGCGGCCGATGACGTGCCCTGATTTATTCAAACTTACAAATAACGCTTCCTCCATATCGTTTCTTTTTTCAACGTAGTCTTTTAATGCTCTTTTAGTGCTCTCTGAAAGGAACACCACCCGCAATTTGTCGCCTTTGCCGCGCACTGAAATTTCTCCGCGATTCAAATCGATCTTTCGGTTCAAATTGCAAAGTTCCGAAAGCCGGAGGCCGGTTGAGAAAAGAGTTTCTAACGCCGCCTTATCTCTCAAAACTCGCAGATTATCGGATTTCGGGAAAGTGAGCAATCGCTCCAGCTCATTATAATCCAGAATCTCGATGTCACGGCGAGCGATTTTCGGAAGCTCAATAACATCGGCCGGCATTACTTTGAAATTCCTTTTCGCCAAATATTTCAGAAAATTCCTTATCGCGACCACATAATAACTTTGGGTGATTTTTTTTATTGATTTTCTCGCAAGCCGCATTCTAAAGCTCCGCACCGCTTCCTCTGTAATGTCCCGCGGCGAACGGATTTTCATTTCTCTGACGAAAACGTCAAGATAATGCTCGTAATTTTCGCGGGTTTTCAAAGACCGGTTTTTTTCGATCTCAAGATAGTCTAGGTAATATTTGAGGAGACGCTCGATTTCTACCATGCCGTTTTTGTCTAAAAATTCAAGCTCGTTTGTAGCGCAGAATTTTTAGCTGCAAAAACGAGCACCCCGCCCTTTCTATAACGAGGGGTTTTGGTAATTGACTTTGTTAGATTTCCAGATATTTTCATTTGTGTTGTTTTGTAATTGGTAGAAAGAGCGGGGTAAGGTTTGGCAACCAATCATCCTTCGCTCGTGAGCTCGGACTCTTGGGCTAACACCTTAATTTTATCACAAAAAATATTTTACGATCGCTTGACAGCGACTGAACTTGTCCTTAGAGTGGACGCAGAACCTTTGAGAAAAAGAGGGCACGTGGATCTCTTCACCTTTCTGAGCGGTTTAGTTTTTCTTTTGGTTGTCTGGTTAATTTTTCCTCGCTCTTCCTTTGCGATAGCTGTGGGTATCATTTTAAGAAAATCGGGTTTTCAAATCTTTGGTACAAACGTGTCCGGCTGGGAAGATTCTGCGAGTTGGTTCGTGCTTGTTGCTGTTGTGGTTGGTTTGTTTCTTGATCTAGTTGAACACAGCCACGCAATAAAAAAAGAGGGGGCGAATTGATTTTACCGGCATTTTCTGCCGGTTTTTTTATTTACCCCATCACCAAAAAAGCGTCATCGTATACTTTCCGCACGCCTGCCTGCCGGCGGGCAAGGAAGTGCGGAGAAAGCAACGCTCTTTTTTGGTGTGGGGTTTTGACAATTCTGAGGTTTTCGATTAAAATCGGAAAATGCTATCAAAAAGGCAAAAAACATCTGCTATTAAAGAGGTTCAAGCCCACGAAACAGACACCGGTTCGGCCGAGGTCCAAATCGGGCTTTTGACAAAACAAATTAGCGCTCTAGCAAATCATCTTAAAAAACACCCCAAAGACCACCACTCTCGCCGAGGACTTTTAATGATGGTTGGAAAGCGCAGGAAATTTCTTGCTTATTTAAAAAGGGAAAACGAAAAAAGTTATGCAAAGCTCATAAAAAAGCTTGAGCTCGAAGGATAAAAATGGCTGTGCATCAAAATCAGCGCGTTGGAATTTTTTTCGATGTCCAAAACATTTACCACTCGGCAAAAAATTTGTATAATTCGAGAGTTAACTTTCAGGCGCTTATAAGGTCGCTCGTCGGAAAGCGTTCACTTATCAGGGCTCTGGCCTATGTCGTAAAAAGCGATACTGCTCTTGGCGAGGAATCTTTCTTTGAAGCGCTCCGAAAAACCGGTTTAGAACTTCGAATAAAAGACCTTCAGGTTTATCCCGGCGGCAGCAAGAAAGCCGATTGGGACGTAGGAATGGCAGTTGACGCAATCCGAATGGCCGAGGCGCTTGATGTTGTAATTCTTATAACCGGGGATGGGGACTTTGTACCGCTCATTGAATATCTAAAATGGGGGGGCGGAAAATCTGTTGAGGTCGCGGCCTTTTCAAGAACCGCTTCAGCCCGAATTAAAGAGGCAACCGACAAATTTATAGAAATTGAAAAAATCCCGCAGGTCTTGCTTAAAATAATGAGTAGGGGGCAAAACAAAACCAGAATATAGAATATAGTATTTAGAATTTAGGAATGTTTTTTTATGGCACTACATCGCAAAATATTTAAAACCGAGCTTGAG
>CAYIWX010000019.1:0-1762 GCA_964367305.1 uncultured Candidatus Saccharibacteria bacterium | reverse complement strand
CTTTTTGACCAAAGACTTCGCCGCGAAGTGCAGGTGACAATTACCGTCCTTGCTTATGACGAAAAAAACGATCCCGACTCGATTGCCCTTCTCGCCGCTTCAACCGCTTTGGGGATTTCAGATATCCCTTGGAATGGCCCCGTCGCGGGAGTGAGCTTAAAATCGGGAGAGGGCGAGAAAGGGTACAGCGCTTTCTTTGCCGGGACGGAAAACCGCGTCAATATGATCGAATTTGAAGGAGATGAAACGCCGGAGAAAAAAGCGAGCGAATTATTTGAAAAAGGTGAAACTGCAATAAAAAAACTCGTGGCTTTTGAGAAATCTATAACTAAAGAAATCGGGAAACCGAAAGCGGTTATTGTTTTTGGAGAACCCGATCCGAGAATCAAAAAAGTGGTGATGGATTTTATTTCTTCTACGCTTCCCAAGGCAATAAAAGAGAAAAATTTAGGCGGGTTGAAATCGGAATTAATGGAACATCTGAAAAATTCTGGCGAAGAGGCCGACGCCTTTAAAGCTGCAGATCACATTTTTGAGAGTGCGATCGATGAACGTGTCCATGAATCGATTTTAAAAAACAATGAAAGGCCCGACGGAAGGAAACTCGATGAAGTCCGCGATCTCTATGCCGAGGTGGGACTTTTCAAACGAACTCATGGTTCGGGGCTTTTCATGCGAGGGGACACTCAAATTCTTGCGGTAACCACCCTTGCCTCCCCCGCCGCCGAACAACTTATTGAAACCATGGAAGGAAGTGGCCGAAAGCGATTCATGCTCCATTATAATTTCCCAAATTTTTCGACCGGTGAAACTGGTCGCTCCCGAGGACCCGGCCGGAGGGAAATCGGCCACGGCGCCTTAGCCTTAAAAGCCGTAAGAGCAATGATTCCGCCGAAAGATATTTTCCCTTACACCATAAGGGTGGTTGCCGAAACTCTCTCCTCAAATGGTTCTTCTTCGATGGCCTCCGCTTGCGCCACCAGTCTTTCGCTAATGGATGCGGGAGTACCGATTAAAAAACCGGTTGCCGGAATCGCGATGGGACTAATGATGGGACAGGTGACAAGCGACAAGCGACAAGAGTATAAAATTTTGACTGATATCCAAGGACCGGAGGACCATCATGGTGATATGGATTTTAAGGTCGCGGGCACAGACGAAGGAGTTACCGCAATCCAGATGGACGTGAAAGTAGATGGCATCACTCGAGAAATTTTCGAGAGAACCTTAGAACAAGGCAAAAAAGCCCGTCTTCACATTTTGGAAACCATGAAAAAAACCTTATCTTCCCCTAGAAAAGAAATCTCGCCCTACGCGCCCACAATATTAACGCTTCAAATTGACCCGCTTCGCATCGGGGAGGTAATCGGCCCCGGCGGAAAAGTCATAAATGGAATTATTGCGGCAGTCGGCGGAAATACTTCGATTGACATTGAAGAAGATGGAAAAGTCTTTGTTTCGAGCTTGGATAAGGCGGCGGCCACAAAAGCGCTCGAGATGGTAAAACAAGTAGTGCGCGAATTCCGAGTCGGAGAAATTATCGAGGGTGAAATTATAAAAATATTGGATTTTGGGGCGATTGTGGATCTGGGCGGCGGAAAAGACGGAATGATTCATGTTTCGGAGCTAAAAGAAGGGTTCGTTAAAAAGGTTGAGGATGTGGTAAGGCTAGGAGATAGGGTAAAAGCGAAAATTATTAAACTTGAGGACGGCAGAATCGGGCTTTCTCTAAAAGCTCTTAAGAGTTAGGGGGGGGACTTGT
>CAYIWX010000018.1:0-9848 GCA_964367305.1 uncultured Candidatus Saccharibacteria bacterium | reverse complement strand
CGCGAGTACGATTTCAAAAAAACATTTTTCGAGCAGTTTGCGGCCCTTATGAAGGATATTCCGCACATTGCTCTTTCCAATCAGAATGCTGTGCGCACCGAGTACGGAAATTATCTTGATGGCAATAAAGATTGTTATCTGATTTTTGGGGGCGGTTGGAATGAAAATGTTCGATACAGCAACAAAATGATGGAAAATAAAGATTCGCAGGATCTTTATGTTGCTTCAAAAAACGAACTTTGCTACGAATGTGTGAATTGTGTCGAATCTTACAGGCTTTTTTATAGCAATAATTGTAAGAGCTGTACCGATTCACATTATTTATACGCCTGTCGGAATTGTTCCGACTGCCTTGGATGCACGAACTTGGTAAGTAGGAGTTACTGTATTTTTAATAAACAATACTCGAAAGAGGAATACGGGCAGAAATTTAAAGAATTTTCATTGTACACCCGTACAGGTCAGAAGAAAGTCGCAAAAGCTTTTAAGGAGGAATATTTAGAGTCCATTCACCGCTATGGAAATATAGTGAATTCTCCCGGTTCTACAGGAGACAGTATAAATAATTCAAAAAACTGTAAGTTTTGCTTTGATATTTATCACGACGTCGAGGACGCAAAATATTTTTTTAGCGCCCTTGTCCTAAAAGATTACTACGACGGAAACGGAATTTATAAAAATGAGTTTTCTTACGAACTTGTCGACGCTAATGTTGGTAGCAACAATTTCGCTTCGGTCACCATTTATGATTCCGACCACATTAAGTATTCACTCGATTGTCATGGCTCCTCGTATTTGTTTGGGTGTGTAGGACTTCGCAATAAGAAGTATTGTATTTTAAATAAACAACATTCTAAGGGTATATACGAAGAATTGCTTCCTAAAATCATCGAACACATGAACAAAATGCCATTCACCGACAAAGGCGGTCGGAAATACCAATACGGAGAGTTCTTCCCAATAGAATTATCGCCGCACGCTTACAATGAAACGATTGCTCAAGAATATTATACGCTTACAAAAGAGGAGGCGCATAAAAGAGCGTTTAGATGGAAAGAGGATTCCAAAAAAGATTATGGTATTACCATGCAGCCAGAAACTTTGCCGGAGTCAATAAATGAGGTTACGGATAACATCTTTAATCAAGTTATTGGTTGTGAGCATCGCGGTACGTGCAACGAACAATGCATCACCGCTTTCAAAATTATTGAACCAGAACTCCAATTTTACCGGAAGATGAACCTGCCTTTACCAAGACTTTGCCCCAACTGCCGCCACTACCAGCGCCTCAAACAAAGAAATCCTTTGAAATTATGGCACCGTCGGTGCATGTGCCTGTCTGCGCAGGCAGGCGACTATCAAGTTTACAAAAATACCGTAAAACACAACCACCATCCAGAGGGAAAGTGCCCAAACGAATTTGAAACATCTTATGCCCCCGATCGTCCAGAAATTGTCTACTGTGAACAATGCTACAACGCGGAGGTGGTATGATGCGTCATACCACCTCACTGTGATGCATCACAACACTATGACATGTCATAGTATAACTTAACAATTCGCGCGAATTGTTATGAATAACGATGAGGTAGTATAATAGTATTTATGAGAAGATGGACTCAAATCTTTAAAGTTCTTGCTAACATTAATCGATTAAAAATCATTAAATTGCTTGCGGACGGTGGCGCTTTAAGTGTTTCTGATATCGCGGCAGAAATTAGGATTTCGTTCAATGCGACCTCGAAGCACCTTATTTTATTGAACAATCTTGATGTCCTTGAAAGTGAAGGAAGACAAGGTCATGTTTTTTATACTCTCAATCAAAAGATGCTGGCAGACACAAAAAGAGTCGTCAATCTTTTTATTAATTAGTTGTCGTTTGTGGTCATTATTAACAATTCGCGCGAATTGTTCAATGATAAAATAATAACATATCAATATTAAATTAAAATATCATGAGGCGAAAAATTAGAATTTTACTTACGGGCGGGGGGACGGGAGGGCATATTTTCCCACTTGTTGCGGTTGCCGAAGCCTTGAGAAAAGTTCAAGGGGCAAACATAAAATTATTTTATTTGGGGCCTACGTCTCCGTTAAATGAGGAACTTGAGAAAAATGATGTAAAAATATATAAACTCGCTTCAAGCAAATTAAGGCGTTATTTTGATCTTCAAAATATTTTGGATATCCCGAAATTCTTTTGGAGTCTTTTTCAAGCCATCATAAAGATGTATTTCTTGATGCCGGACGTTGTTTTTTCGAAAGGCGGCCCAGGGGCCTTTCCGGTCGTTTTAGCTGCCCGATTCTATTTTATTCCGGTAATTATCCATGAATCAGATGCGGTACCGGGCCTCACTAATCGAATTTCCTCCAAACTTGCTAAAAGGATCGCGATATCTTTTTCCTCGACTCAAAAATATTTCTCTCAGAAAAAGACTTTTCTGGCGGGGAATCCCGTAAGAGAGGTTTTTTTTAGAGAGGATTTGTTGAACGCCAGTGAAGCGAAAAACCACGTGAGTTTTAGCGATAAAGAGCCGCTCTTATTGGTTCTTGGCGGCTCCCAAGGATCGGAGACAATAAATTCATTCGTGCTTGATAATTTGGGGGGTCTCCTTCAGGTTTCGCAAATCTATCATCAGGTTGGTCTAAATAATTTTGAAAAGTTTAAGGATAGTCTCGAACCAATTTTCAAAAATTTGGAGGAGTCTGCGAGAAGACGATATAGAGCAGTTCCTTTTTTGGATCTCGAGGCTTTAAAAGGAGCGCTCAATGCCGCAGATATCGTGATTTCAAGAGCCGGTTCGGGAGCGATTTTCGAGATCGCGTCTTTCGGCAAACCCTCGATTTTGGTGCCGCTTCGAACTGCGGCTAATGACCACCAAAAAGCGAATGCCTATGAGTATGCCGATAGCGGTGCCTCGATTGTCATTGAAGAGAATAATTTCACGATCAATCTTCTTTTAGTCCAGATCAAAAACATTCTTGAAGATAAAGAAAAATATAGGGCGATATCTGAAGCCGCTAAAAAGTTTTTCAGGCCCGATGCGGCAGAAACTATAGGCCAGGAAATTGTAAAAATCGCTTTAAGGAAGTAGAAATAGAGCCAAATTTGTGGCAAAATTAGGCTATGACTCCCGATCCAAAAAAGAATATACGGGTGCGTTTTGCGCCTTCGCCAACGGGCCCTTTTAGTATTGGGAATGCCCGGACGGCTTTATTTAATTGGCTTTTTGCGAAACATACCCATGGAAAGTTTTTGGTTCGGGTTGAAGATACCGATAAAGAAAGATCTAAGAAAAAATTTGAAAAAGATATGCTTCATGGACTCGAGTGGTTGGGTCTTTTGTGGGAGGAAGAAATAACTCGGCAAAGCGATAGGGAAAATATTTACAAAAAATACCTCGGAGAACTTTTAGAAAAATCGCAGGCGTATTATTGTTTTTGTACCTCTGAGGATCTTGAGATAGAACGCCAAGCTCAATTAAGCCAAGGGCTCGCCCCAAAATACGGCGGTCGTTGCCGTTCCATTCATTTAGAAGAGGCAAAGAAAAAGCTAAAAAAGGAATCAGCCGTAATTCGCTTTAAAATGCCGGAAAGGGAAGTGAGTTTTAGTGATTTGATAAGGGGAAGGGTTGAATTCAATTCAGGACTGATAGGGGATATTGTGATTGCGAAAAGTCTCACCGAACCTCTTTATAATTTCGCGGCTGCTATTGACGATTACGAAATGAAAATCACCCACGTTATAAGAGGGGAAGACCACCTGTCGAATACTCCCAAGCAGATTTTAATCCAAGAAGCTTTAGGATTTGATCATCCGGAATTCGCTCACTTGCCGCTTATTTTGGGGGGAGACCGGAAAAAGCTCTCCAAAAGATTTCTTGATAGATCATTGAACGATTACGAAGCCGAAGGCTATCTCTCGGAGGCGATGCTTAATTTTCTCGTGCTTTTGGGGTGGCACCCCGTGCGTGACAGAGAAGTTCTGAGCATTGAGGAAATGATAAATGAGTTCGAGCTGAAACGGGTTCAGAAAGCCGGCGCAATATTCAATCCGGAAAAACTTGAATGGTTCAATGGTCATTATATCAAGAACAAAACAGTTCCCGAACTCGTTAAACTGATTAAGAAATTTGTTCCTGAGGTTTGGTTCGAGGAAAAAAATTTGCTCGAGAAAGCAATTGAAACAGAAAAAGACCGCCTAAGAATCCTCGCTGATTTCAGCCGACTTGCTGATTTTTTCTTTGAGCTTCCGGACTATGAAAAAGGGAGGCTTATCTGGAAAGGAAGTTCAGAAGACCTGATCGCAAAAAATTTAGCAGAAACAGAAAAAATTATTGAGAGCATTCCGGAAGAAAGATTTTCAAAAAGCAATCTTGAGATTCAAATAACGCCACTTACTGAGCGCGAGGGGAGGGGAGAGGTTCTCTGGCCCTTGCGGGTCGCTCTTTCCGGAAAAGATGCCAGTCCCGGACCATTTGAGATAGCCGATGTTTTGGGGAAAAATGAGACCCTGAGAAGGATTAAAATTGCAATTAAAAAATCACAACCATGAGAATTATCGCAGTATTGATTTCATTGTTCTTTATTTTGAGTTGGGCACCAGTTTATGGCGAGGGTGAAGATCAACCTCAATTAAATAATGAAACGAGCGACCTTAGAGAACAGATTGAGAAAAAAAGCGGGGAATTGCAGGTGCTGCAGGCAGAAAGAGAACGCCTTGAAAAAAACATTCAAGAACTCGGCAAATCCGGGAATACTTTAAGCAAAGAATTGAAGTCCATTGATTATCAGATAAATCAGTTAAATCTGTCCATAAAATCCAATAAATTAATCCTTGAAAAGCTGGATTTAGAGATCGAGTCTCTTACCGTAGAGGTCGGCGGCATTGAAGAGGTCATCCTAAACGCCAAAGATACTATTGGCAAACTTTTTGTGGAACTTCAGCAAAAAGACAGAGAAAGCATATTAACGCTGTTTTTAAGAAACAAAAGCTTAAGCGCAAGCATCGCTGAGGCAAGGTCAATAACGACTTTAAATAGTGCTCTTGCCGAAAACGCTCTGAGATTAAAAGAATTGCAATCAGAGTTGGGGGAAAAATTGAATGAAGAGAAAAATAAAAAGACATCGAGGGAAATTGAAAAAAATAATTTATTAAACAGGCAATACATTGCTCAAGACCAGAAAAGTGAAAAACAAAAAGTTCTTACTCAAACCAAAAATCAAGAAAAGGTTTATCAGCAGCAATTATCAGAATTGGAAAAACTACAAAGAGAAATTTCAGTCGAAGTTGAGAAAATCGAAACAGAATTGAGAAAAACTATTGATCCAAATCTTTTGCCCCTGCCGCGGCCGGGTGTTCTGGCTTGGCCAGTTCAAAATCCGCGGCTTACCCAAGGGTATGGTGCGACTGAGTTTGCGGCTAAAAATTATCCGGGTAAATACCACAATGGTATTGATCTCGGAGCCCCCATCGGAACTGAAGTTGGGTCAGCCCACGACGGCATTGTTATTAACATTGCCGACCAAGATAAATTTTGTCGAAAAGGCGCTTATGGTAAAGTTGTTGTTGTTAAGCACGACAACGGCTTGACTACTCTTTATGCTCATTTATCAAAATATATTGTTTCTATCGGTCAAAAAGTTCAAAAAGGAGAAGTGATTGGTTATGTCGGTCGCACGGGTTATGCGACGGGTCCTCATCTTCATTTCACTGTTTTTGCAACACAAACTCTTACGCCAGCAAGACCCGGTTTTCCAGAAGGAACAAGATCTTCGCGGGTATGCGGTCCGATGCCGGTCGGTGGTGATTTGGACCCGACAAAATATCTTTGATTTTATGGAGATATCCAAAAAAGATTGGAATGATCGGATGCTAAAGATGAATAGCTCCTTTTTACAGTCTTGGGAGTGGGGAACCCTTCAGGAAAGCTTGGGACGAAAAGTCAAAAGGTTTGCCTTGCCCAACGCAGCAGCTTCGGTTATTAAATTTAAACTTCCGTTGGGTAAAAATTATCTTTATTCGCCTCGCGGCCCTGTTTTTGATTGCGATGAAAACGAATCAATAGACGATCTAACGGAAAAAATAAAATCAGAATTCAGAGACGAGAAAACAATTTTTTTTAGAATCGAGCCTGCTTGCGATGGTACAAAAAACAATATTTTCAGAAAAAACAGTTTTATAAAAAGTTTTCCTGTTCAACCGACTAAGACGCTTATTCTGGACCTCACTAAACCTGAAGAAAACCTCTTTAAAGATATGGAACATGATACGCGCTATTCAATTCGGTCTGCGGAAAAAAGGGGAGTAATCGTTTCAGCATATAGAATAAAAACAGAGAAAGAAAATGTCTTTGATAAGTTTTGGAGTTTATTCGAGGAAACGAACTTACGCAATAAACTTCAGACTTTTCCAAAAAGATACTATTCGGAAATATTTTCATTGGATGGCGATTGCCGATCCGAAGTTTTTATAGCCGAACTTAATCGCATGATTATTGCTTTGGCGGTAATTGTTTTTTGGGGCAAAACCGCAACGTATCTCTATGCCGCCTCCGACAAAAATCACAGTCGTTTTAACGCCCCGAGTTTAGTGTTGTGGAAAGCCATAACCGAAGCTAAAAAAAGAGGTTGTGCGATTTTTGATTTTTGGGGAATCAGTTATCAAAAGAAAAAATGGGCCGGGATTACCGCTTTTAAAAAAAGTTTTGGTGGACACGAGAAGAATTATATTGGGTCGGGTGATTTTCCTTATAGTCGCAAATGGTATCTACTCTATAGACTGGCTAAGAAATTTGAGAATCATGAAGAAAATAATTAAAAAACTAACCCCAAAATTTTTATTAAGCCTCTATCACCTTATTCTTTCTTATCTGGGGGCCTTCATTTACGGTTTTCCTTCAAAAGATATGATCGTAATCGGAGTTATCGGTACCCGTGGAAAAACCACAACCGCAAATTTAATTTGGGCCTGTTTAACAGCTGCCGGCCATAAAACGGGGCTTACCGGTACGGCAAACATTCGTATCGGCGACCACGAAACATTGAATAAATATCATATGACTATGCCCGGCAGATTTGTTTTACAAAAACTACTTTCGCAAATGAAGCGAGCCGGTTGTAAGTACGCTATTATTGAAACGCCTTCGGAAGGAGTTGAGCAATGGCGTCATAAAGGCATTGCTTATGATATGTTAGTTTTAACAACGCTTTATCCGGAGTATCTTGAGGTTCATAACTGGGACTATGAACGCTGCAAAAAAATGCATCTTAAGCCATTTGAAGAACTTTGCCGGCAGCCGCGAAAAATAATTGACGGCAAAAAAATTCCAAAAGTAATTATAGTCAACAGCGATAATTCCGAGAGCCCGATTTTCTTAGAACAGAGGGCCGATAATAAAGTTACTTACGGACTAAAGAGTAATTCTGATTTCAAGCCGCAAAACATTACGGCAACGGCTGACGGCAATTCTTTTTTTTTAGCTTCCGATAAATATCAGCTCAGGATGGAAGGCGGTTTTAATGTTTTAAATGCTTTAGGCGCCATTGCCGTTGCTTCTGTGTTGGGAATCCAAAAAGACGCTATAACACAAGGATTGTCGAATCTTAAGGTCATTCCTGGTCGTATGGAAAAAATAGAAGCCGGCCAAAAATTTAAAGTTTTCATTGATTATGCGCACGACGAAATTAGTCTGAAAGCCGTTTTAAAAGCAGCCGAAGAATTAAAAGTAGAAAACTCAAAAATAATTCTTCTTCTTGGCGCTGAAGGTGGCGGACGAGATAAACAGAAAAGACCGGTAATGGGAGATTTAGCCGCCAAATTGACCGATTATATGGTGATAGCCAACGTTGATCCTTATGATGATGATCCGAAGGTAATTCTTCAAGATATTGCGGGCGCGGCAGAGCAAGCGGGGAAAATAAAAAACAAAGATTTATTTGTTATTGAAGACAGGCGAGAAGGGATCAAAAAAACTCTTTCTCTTGCCAAAGTGAATGATATTGTTCTTATTACCGGCAAAGGCGCCGAACAAGCAATGATTATTAAAAATCGAAGAATTTCATGGGATGATAGATTAGTCACTCGTCAAGAATTAGAGAGACTAGATAAATGGCCGGCATAAAACAAAAAAGTTTTGCAGTGAAATTCGCGAAAGTGCTGGGTGGTTTCGGGCTTATTATTACCGCTCTCACAATTATTTATGCGGGAGTAAATCAATCTACAGTTATTACACCAACTGTCGAAGAAACCAAAAAAGTTTTATCGCCAGTTCTTCTTCCGCCAGCCAAACCTTCCTTGACCGTTTCTGCCGTCTCGGTTGAGCAATCCGATACTTTTACAGTTGAGGTGCAAAACGTTCCGACCAACATTCCGGTAACAGCATTTTGGAACGACCGCGCATACGATCTCTTTAAAGTAACCTCGGTTAGTCGTGAGGAGGGGGTAGGGGATCGTTGGATGGGTATTTTCGGAGCCGATGCGAAGAAAAGTCCCGGTTTGCATTCACTTACCGTTACGATCGGCACTACAACGATCACAAAGACCGTAGTGGTCGCAAAACGAGCGTTTTTCGTCACGACGCTTGTGGTAACGCCAGAACTTGAAAAAGCGGGATATGCTCCGCCCACCATCAAATCAAATGTGATTTCCGAAAACGCGCGTTTGAACAACGCCCTTACCTACATACCCACCCCTTATTTTTCCGAATCTTTTATGAATCCCTTGGATCACATTCGCGACGTCGGCGCTTACGGGAATATACGAAAAAATGGATCGGTGGAACTTCAGCACCTCGGGATAGATTTAGATGCCGTGGAAGGCACTCCGGTCTATGCGATAAATGATGGGATGGTTCGCCTCGTCGAGGACTTCGTGAACTACGGGAAGACGATAGTGATTGATCACGGAGTCGGTATTTTTTCCTTTTATCTTCATTTGAATAAATTTAATGTGGAGGTGGGGGATTTGGTGGTGCGCGGTGCGACTATCGCCTACTCGGGAAACACAGGATACTCCATTGCACCGCATCTTCACTTTTCCATCCGTATTCAGAACGCGAGTGTGGATCCGCTTCGTTTTATCAAAGTCGTGAATGCCGCGCTCGGCGTCAGCAATTAAGTGATATAATATAAACATAAGAATAATAATGTTAAAATTTGCACTTGTTCTTATAATTTTTTTGCCCTTTACTATTTATGCACAAGGTTTCGAACCCGATCTAAATAATTTGCCTTCTCCGATTACGGATTTATGGAATACTGCGAGCAAATTAAGAGTTAATATTGAAGAAAGTTCCTTTTTTACGAGAATTCTTGAGACAACCGTGGGTGTCGCTCAAGATCCGATAAATTTCTTCTCCGATTTAAAAAATTGGTGGGGGAATATCAACGATTGGTTTCAGGATAAAGTCGGGCTTAGTTTTGTGGAAATTTTACGGAGAGTGGGGAATTTCTTTGTCTGGACGCTCGAGCTTTTCATTAAAATAATGAAATTCGCCCTTTCTTTTATTTAAGAATTGTTTTATCTTATAAAAGTATAAAGTCAAAGAATTGGAAATGGCTCAAATAGGTCTCCTGACATAAAAGAGATAATGTGCGACAGATGGGAAAAAACAAAAAACTTGGGAAAGCGCCACTCCCTTCCGTTCACCTCGTTGGTATCGGTGGAATAGGTATAAGTGCGCTCGCACGCTACTTTTTGTCCAAAAATTGGGCTGTTTCGGGGTCCGATATCACTCCAAGTGATTTAATCCGTGATCTGAAGAAAGAGGGCGTTGGGGTCAAAATTGGGCATAAGAAGGGCAACCTGGCCCCCAAAACAGGCCTTGTGGTCTACAATCAGGCCATTC
>CAYIWX010000017.1:7606-9999 GCA_964367305.1 uncultured Candidatus Saccharibacteria bacterium | reverse complement strand
TATGGTTTACAAAACCATTGCTTTGCCACTAAGCTAAGGAGGCAAACATTGCTTCTCGCCCTGTCACCAAAAGAGTATCATAACAAACGCTCCGCACGGAAGTGTGAAGAGCGAAATTTTCTTTTTGGTGCGGGGTACCACTCTAGCTAGGGTGGCTTGTGTGCGCAGGGTGAGAGTCGAACTCACGAGGCCATAGAGACAGTTGATTTACAGTCAACCCCCGCCCCCTACGGGTCTACCTGCGCTTAGTTGAAAATTTTTAAATCTGTTCAAGTGTTTTGGATTCTTGGGTGCTATTTCCTTAAAGAATCTTTTCACATCGCTTCTTTTAGTAATATAAAACCTTACGCCGCTAATTCGAGATTCTTTATATCCTAAATGATTTAGCATGTGATTTAAAGAACGGAGAAGCGGCGCCGAGCTGTTTGAGAAAGAAATCTGAATTCCATACTTTAATCTATACACCGAACCGTCGGTGTCAAAAAAACCGCGTACGAATCCCTTTATAAACCTCTTATTCTTAAAAATCCAGCTAGGCGCGTCAACCTGAGATTTAACCTTATTTCTCACCAAGCCCTCCCGAAACAACCAGTTAGTCACATCAACAGAACCAAAATATACGTCCTTATAGCCAGTTCTTCTGATGCTTATTTTGGGATTCACAACAAAGACATCTTTTATGAGCTTAGCAACATACTTTGCGTATTCCATCTCCTTGTCACCCAAGGTAACTACAACTTGAAAGTGAGAAAGAGCACCATCACCAAGCATGATACCGAAAAATTCGGCTAACTGCGAAGTGTATTTTCTCGGAACCGAAACGTCTTTTCGTTTATTGCAGTAACCCTTCTTTCTCTTTGGGTCAGTCTGAATGCCTAAGAACTTTAGTCTACCAAAGATTGTTTTTTGCGATACGCCAAGGAGTTTTCCCACCTCCCCGATTGTCTTATTTTGAAGCACATAGAGACCGTAAAGTAGTTCCTTTTGCCTCATTTTCTCCTCCTTTGTCCATGCCTTGCCCACAAATAAACACTAGCACGCCACCACTTAAATTGCAATTGACCGCTCTGCCACCGACGCATTTTTTAACCATTGTTCCCAATCGTATTGGAATCCTTCAATACATCCCACATCAATCTTTTCAGTTTCTTGATCTTCTTTTCTCATTTATCACCACCCGACTCTTCAAGGGGCGGTTTCGTTTCTTCTTCGGGAGTAAAACTTTTTGATACCGCAATTTCTTTCTTGAAGTGTTTTAATTTGCCGCTCACATAATTATCTAACTTTAATATCCAGACTTTCAAACGGCGAAGAATTTTTTCAAGTTGGGTTTTGAGCCACTCGTCCGCTTTTTCTAAATAAATCATTATCCAATGATTTTTTGCGGGTTTACTGTGATTTTCAGCACTATCATCGATTCGCGGCAAAGTTTTCGCAACTAAATAAAGGATCGCTCCCAGGGAAAGCATTATTAAAGTGTTTAAAATAAATTTCAACATTATTAATTATAAGCAATTTCTCGAAATGCTTATAGTTCGTATCTGCAAAATCTCTCTACCTGGATATTTTCTCCCACCTTGGCTATCACACTCTTTATAAGTTCTGAAATGGGCATTGATTCGTCTCTGACGTATGGTTGTTTCAATAAGGTTTTCGTATCTTCTGGTGCCATTGCGGCAATATGCATCGCAAGAGAGTGGGCTAATTCACGAAAAGGTTCCGAGCGAACAACAAAATCGGTTTCTGCCCGGAGTTCAAGAAGAACGCCTACTCGGTTAAGGTGGATATAAGATTCAAGAAGGCCGGCGCCGGTTTTCCTTTCGCTTTTCTTCTCAGCCCTTACGAGGCCCTGTTCGTGGATGAATTTTACCGCCTCATCAATATTGCCTTTTGCGGCCTCGAGCGCTTTTTTACATTCCATCACTCCCGCACCCGTTATTTCTCTTAATCTTTGGATATCATTCGTAGTCATTGGAAATTGAAAAATTGATAATTGGAAATTATTGCTTAACTCCCGCTTTGATTTTTTCGATCACCCATTCAATACTTGATCTTGCGTGATCGTTCGCAAAGATCGGATATTCTACTTGAGTTACTTCATCGTCGGTATCAACAATAGCGACGATCGGAACGTTCGTTCGCTTAGCTTCCCGGACAGCAGTTTCGTGTTCTTTGATATCTACTACGAATATCGCATCCGGAATTTTCGTTAATTCGTGCAGACCCTCAAAATTCTGGGAAAGTTTATCAATTTCACGGCTGAATTCCAATTGTTCTTTTTTGGTGTACTTCGAAAGCAACCCCTTTTCCTTCTGGTTTTTAAGGTTTTCGTAATAAACTCGTCGATCGTTTATAACCTTGAAATTTGTTAAAGTGCCGCCAAGCCAGCGATT
>CAYIWX010000017.1:2017-7506 GCA_964367305.1 uncultured Candidatus Saccharibacteria bacterium | reverse complement strand
CCTGATAAGAGAACTTTTGGTACTGACCAGACTTTGAATTTTTTGATTTTTGACGGTCTTGCCCTCCTAAATTTTTCAGGGAAAAACTTTGGAGGGCGAGTGTAGACTGGATACGATCCCTTAATTTCCTCCAAAGATTCATATTTTCCCAAAACCCCTTTAATCTGCCGGCTCACGGCCTCTATTAAGACCATAGCCGGGAGTTCTCCGCCCGAGAGAACATAATCCCCGATCGAAATCTCTTCGTCAGCGATATATTTTGCCACTCTTTCATCTACCCCTTCGTATCGGCCGCAAATCAGAATGAGGTTGTCGTATTTGCTTAAACGTTTCGCGTTTTTCTGATCTAATTTTTTCCCCCGAGTCGAGAAAAGAATAACCCGTGTTTTTGGAAATTTGGATTTTCGAATTTGTTTAGAAATTGGAAATTGTCCGCCCGAGGTGTGCGCCCGAGGCCCATCCGCCTCCGGCGGAGATCCGCCTTTGGCGGAGAAATTAGAAATTCTCAAAATAGAACCAATTGCACGGAAAATCGGTTCTATTTTAAGCACCATCCCCGGTCCCCCACCAAAAGGAGAATCATCAACTTTCTTGTACTTATCAGTCGCGAAATCTCTAAGATTAAGAAGATTGATCTTTATTAGTTTTTTCTCTTGCGCCCGACCTAAAATAGAGGCATTGAGATATGGCTTTATGGCTTCGGGGAATATTGTGACGACATTAAAAATCATTTCCTTATTCTAACTTAAAAAAAGAGGGAGGTATGCCGATATGTGTCTGTGGCATCCTCCCATTTCCTCTCATCTTAGAGAGCGGTGGGTCTTCGTCGGAGAATCCATACCCAGTCGATGAGTGAACCAGGTAAGCTGCTCCTTACCGACCGCTTACCTTCCGCCGCACATCATTCCTGATGGGGAGCAGAATTGTTTTAAAGCTTATCATAATCCTTTCAATCTGTCAAGGTTGAACGAACTAGCCGGTGTTATGACATGTCATAACACCAAAACTAGAAAGAATCGAGAAGCGAACCGAATTATTTGATTAAGACTCCGCAGGCTCTTCGGCTTGGTATTCGACTAAAGTCGGATCGAAGAGCCGAGGACAAGCGAACGAATTGCTGGATTGAGCGAAGCGGTCTTAGGAAAATGATTCGGTGAGCTTTGACGAAAAGCCGCCACAGGAAAATTGTGGCGGCTTTTCTCCTTCGATAAACTCGGGATCCCGAGTTTGTCGAGGGATTGAGAGGTTACAATTGGCAGCGAGGAGCAAAATGGAAATAGATTTCTATTTTGTCCGAGCGAACTAATTGTAAGCTTCGCTTACTCTCTAGATTCTCTTCGCGGAGGTCGATTGGAGCCTTCTGGCTCTTCAATCTTCAGGTTTACTCTCGCATTATTCTTAATCCCCACAATACGAAGAAGCGATCGGACGGCTTTTGCAGTTCCGCCTTCGCGGCCGACAACTTGCCCCATATCTTGAGGATGAACTCTTAGCGAGAGCAAAACTCCCATCTCGTCAACTTTGCGATCGACCTTCACATCATCCGGATGATCAACAATAGACTTTACGAGATATTCGAGAAATTCCTGATCAACAGTATTGCTTTTTGACATTTCTATTAGGAATTACTGCACTCAACTCGACCTTTCACGTTAACCGCTATTCTATCACTAACCTTGCACCGTGTCAATAGATGCGGCTTCAGTTTTTTCTTCTTGTTTTGGAGTTTCGAGAACTAGTCCAGTTGCCGGAATTTCTTTCGCTACGGGAGCCGCTTCGGCTGCCGCCGGTTCTTTTGTTTTTTTAGAAGTCTTATGGACGGGAATTTTCATGCCGCTTATTACCCCTAATTTTAGGAGCAAATTATGAACTGTAGCAGTCGGTTGCGCTCCGTTTTTAATCCAGTGGTCGATCCTATCTTTTCTCAATTCTGATTTTTTGCTGTGCGGATCGAACCATCCAAGATCATCAACGAACCTGCCCTGCAGTTTGGATCTTTTTTCGATTACGACAATCCTATAAGAAGCTTGGTGCTTCTTGCCGGTTCTTTTGAGTTTGATAGCTAACATATTTTTAGAGTATAGCGTATAGGGTTTAGGGTATAGAAAATATTATAAAAAAGCAAACCGGCCGTCATGGCAATAGTCGCAAAAACAAAAAGTGGCTCAATGTTATTGCGCCACTACGTTATTAGAGACCGTTTATTGCTGTTTTCCCAAATATTCGAACTAGTGCCGTTTTAAGGGCGGCTTTTTGACTAGGATGAAGTTTTGATTTGGCAACGCGATATGCTCCTTGAAAGGCTTCTAGTTCCAATTGCTTGGGCGTAATTTTTCTATGAGGATTATCTGGGCAATTATCGTCATGCCATGACTTCCTGCTTTTTGGAATTAGGTCGTCGTCTGAACGCCAGCAATATCTGCATTGCGCCATTGCACTATTCCTAAACAAGAAGTTGCTAAAACCAATATGTATCTTGCATTATGCAGTATGACGTATCATAGCGCTATGACATGTCATAGCAGTGTTATGCTATAGCATAACACTTTATTTTTGATTACATTCACTTTAATTAAACTAAACAATAAACTCCTTTTGCCTCAATCTTAGTTAATGCCTACTACTGGAGCTTCTTCTAATTTCAAAGACAAAACTTTCGACACTCCGTCATCCCCCATCGTGATGCCATATAGGACATCGGCGGCTTCCATTGTAGCGCGGTTGTGGGTGACTATGACAAATTGGGTCTTTTTGGAAAATTCTTGGATTAAGTCGGCAAAGCGCTTTGCATTTGATTCATCAAGCGGGGCGTCAATTTCGTCGAGCACTAAAAATGGCGGCGGGGAAATTGAGATTAAAGCGAATAAAGCGGCTAAAGATACCAAGCTTTTTTCCCCGCCCGAGAGCATCTCGAGGCTTTTAATTTTTTTTCTTGGGATGTTAAGTTCTATTTCCACTCCAGCCTTAAGTTCTCTTTCTGCGTCGTCCTCGATCTCAACTACGGGTTCGGCTACCACTTCCCCTTCCATTTCTTGATTTTCAATTGAGACTTTTGCGGGTTTCGGCTTTACGATTTTCAATTTCGCTCTGCCGCCGCCGAACATCAATCTGAAATAAGTGTTAAAAGCTTCAGAAATCGAAGAAAAAGCATTTTTGAAATCGTCGTGGATCTTTCTGTCTAAATTCTCTATAAGGTCTTTCAAATCCTTAGAAGCTTTTTCGAGATCTTCAAGTTCTCGGCTTAAAAATTCGTGTCTTTTCTCGCTTTCGTTTGCCTCTTTTAATAAATTTTCGTCAATTTCACCGATTGCGGCGAGTTCCCCCCGAAGTCGTATCATTTTTCTTTCGGCGTCAGCCGGCGGCGTTTCTAGTACCGGAGGCAATGTTTCAAGTTCAACAACCTCACGTCCTAGAGACAGCCATTCTCTTTCCAATTCTTTCAAGCGCAGGCCAATTTTTTCTTTTTCAAAGAATTGCGTCTGCATTTTTTGTTCCAAAGAATGGATCTCGTTCTTTTTTACTTCAAGTGCTTCAACCATTTCTCTAAACTCTCTATTGGATCTTTCTTGAAGAGCAAAAAGAGACTCCTCTTCTCCACGTATTTCTCCCAGTTCTCGGTCAATTTTATCGAGTTCGGATTTAATTTCTTTTTCTTCTTCCTGAAACTCAAAGTGTTCCATTTTTCTCTCTCTAAATATTTTCCGAGCTAGTTCGCGCATGTTTCGAAGGGCATTTTTTATCTTTTCCAAATCATCAATTTTTAAAGCTGAATCAATCTCGTTTAGCATGGCATGAATTACGTTTGTAAGTTCTTGAAGCGAATAGTTGTCGTGGCCTCTCGCAGCTTCCATTTCCATTTTTACTTCAAGCCGAGCAAGCGCTTTTTCAATTTGGGAACGGTGGGTCAAAAGCACAGTTATTTTTTCGCGCAGTTTTTTAGCTCTTTCCGCTTCCTCTGACCCCTTTTTCCCGTGAATTTCTTTTTGAAACGTTTCTACTTCCTTTTCTTTCCCGCGAAGGGCCTCTTCAAGCTCTTTTATAGGCTGATCAAGTTCGGTAAGAGCTCTTTTTAAGTTATGGAGAGAAAAAGAAAAATAATGGTTTTCGATCGTTCGAAGCGCTTCCTCGATTTCTTTGCGCCTGTCAAAGCGGATGCGTTGGCGGCGCAAAATCCGGAGATGGGGCGCAAGTTCGTTTAGTACCACTTTCACCTTCTCCATATTTATTGAGCTTGATTCGAGGCGCCGTTCGGCCTGTGTCTTTTTAAGGCGGTATTCACGAAGGCCCAAAATTTCTTCGATCATATGCCGCCGTTCCTCGGGAGTGCTTCTTGTAAAAATATCGCTCTCGCCTTGACCGATCATAGTAAGCCCTCGGCTTCCGAGACGGGCTCGGGCAAGCATCGGCACCAAATCTTTGAGGCGTATTTCACTGTCGTTGCAGGTGAATTCAGAAACTCCGGAGCGGTCAACTTTTCGGCAAACCATAATTTCTTCGGCATCAAGAGGAAATTCCCTTTGACGATTATCAAAATAAAGCCCCACTTTAGCGAGACCGACCGCAGGCCTCTTTGGGGTACCCGCAAAAATAAGATTGTCTAATTTTTCTCCCCGGAGTTCTTTTGTTCCTCGTTCACCTAAAACCCAGCGCAAGGCATCAATAATATTTGATTTTCCGGAGCCGTTTGGACCGACAATTGCCACGACGCGTGCAGGAAAATCAAGCACGGTTTTCAAGGCAAACGATTTGAATCCTTGTAATTCCAATTTTTTTAAAAAGTTCATAATATTCTCAAATTACATTACCTTCACGATCGTGAAGGTAATGTAATTTCATTCGCTTAATTTTTTTAGAGCTTTCTCTGCCGCTCGGCTTTCGGCTTCCTGTTTTGAAGACCCAGATCCTTCGGCGGCCTCTTTTTCACCAAAAAAAACACCTACTACAAACTCTTTGTTGTGGTCTGGTCCACTTTCCTCCAGAACCTTGTAGTTGGGGGTGAGCTTCATTTTTTCTTGAATGATTTCCTGAAGCAAGCTCTTAGGATCGCGATAGAGACCTTTTTCCAAAACCTCGGCGAGATGAGGAATAAAGAAATTGAGCACGAATTTTTTGGCCGCGTCATATTCTTGATCGAAATAGATTGCCCCGATTAGGGCTTCAAGAGTATTTGCAAGAATTACCTCTCTAGCTTTCCCGGTATCTTTTTTTTCACCGCGCGAAAGGAGAATAAAATCTTCGAGATCAATTCCTCGGGCTATTTTTGCAAGCATCTGGTAGTTCACAAGAGCCGCCCTTAAACTTGTCATTGGCCCCTCCTCGTAAGTCGGATAAGTCGCAAAAAGATATTCGGTAATAATCAGTTCCAAAACCGCGTCACCCAGATATTCCAGGCGTTCATTGTGGCGAATAGCTGAACGAGGATTTTCATTAATATAGGAACGGTGGGTTAGAGCCTCCTTAAACAAGTCTTCGTTTTTAAATTTTATTCC
>CAYIWX010000017.1:0-1917 GCA_964367305.1 uncultured Candidatus Saccharibacteria bacterium | reverse complement strand
GGGTATTTTTTGTGGAGTTTTACCATATATCTATCTCGAGTTACCTTAGCTGCAATTGAGGCTAACTTTATTGCATTGATTTTTTCATCTCCCTTTACTTGGGTTTTAGGTTTTAGTGTGCGGTGCTTAGGGAAATTATTTAGATACAATACCCCGTAGATATAGTCTTTAGAATTTAGATTATAGGATTTAGGATTTAGCACTTTAGTAATTAATTTTTCAAACGCTCTTGTTGCAGCACGATTTGCCGCTCGGCTAATATTTATCCTATCTATTGTTTTCGGGAGGACTCTCGCTGTTACATATGAAATTTTAGGATGATTTTTCAGATAATCGAACCAAACTTCACGCCCTAAGCGGGTTAATTTTTTGGAATCTTTAAGTTTGGGAAGGCCCTTCCTCTTTAAATTCAATTTTTTAGGTAGCATTAAAGCGGATACAAGAACCGGCCCAGCTAGAGATCCTCGTCCCACCTCATCAATACCAATAATGTATCGCATTAATACTCATACTAACAAAAAAGAGGGGTTAAACGTTTTGTTTTTGCTTCGCTGCGAAAACACAAAAAAGGAGCAATATTGTTGCTCCTTTACTGTCTTTACGATTACATCGAAACGGAGGGTCTTTGGGTAATTGAGCCTTGTAATTGGATAACCGTTTTGACTATATCGTCGAAGCCCGTTTTATTTGGGTTTCGAAATATGATGATTTCCGAGTCAGCATAATCGTTGGTGGGCGATCCTACCAAGAATAGATATACGATGCTCAAATGGCTGAGCGTTTGCTTCTCAATAGCTTCAGCCCATGTAATATTTTCAAGTCGAGTAATCTCTCTGATGCGTTCGTTCATAAGCTCGCACGGCTCAACTGTAAGGGCCCAGAAGGTGAAGCTAGTAATCATGGATTGTTGCGACAAAGCTAATTTCAAGTCTTGCATATCCTGAGAAACTTTTACCATGTCCGATTGATGACATGACCAGCAGCTGTGAATTGCCCATAACCAAGGGAAATCACAGAGAATTCTCTGTATAGTTTTATTTTTAGAACCCCAATAATCCGCGCTCGTTGACTGCATTGTTCTTTTTGGCATCGCGAATCTCCCTGAGGCGTCCGCCTCTTTGAGCCCTCTGGGCCCGGTAGGATTGTGGTGGTTTGGTTTTCAAAGAGCACTTGTATTGTATTTCCAACTTTCCACCTTGTCAAGATTTTAGAAATTTTAAAACTTATCCCCTTCAAGGCTTAGAAATCTGAACTATAATTAACGCAACAAAGAAAAAAATTTCACATGTCTAAATTTGTTCACCTCCACGTTCACAGTCATTATTCTCTTCTCGATGGGCTTGCGAAAATCGATGATTTATTAAACCGCGCGAAAGAATTGGGAATGGAATCGATCGCCTTAACTGACCACGGGAATCTTTATGGTGCAATTGAGTTTTATAAAAAAGCAAAGAAGCTTGGCATAAAACCGATCTTAGGGGTCGAGGCATATCTGGCACCGAACGGCCGCTTAAACAAACAACCGCGGGTTGATGAAAAGCGATATCACATTATTCTTCTCGCTAAAAACGAAATTGGTTGGCGAAATTTGATCCAGCTTGTGACCAAAGCGAACCTGGAAGGATTTTATTATAAGCCGAGGATCGATAAGGAGCTTTTGAAAATTCACCGCGAGGGTTTGATTTGTCTTTCGGGGTGCCTCGGCGGGGAGGTTTCCAAATTAATTTCTCAAGGAAAGCTGGAGGAAGCGGAAGTTGCGGCCAAGTGGTACAAAAATAATTTCGGAGAAGATTTTTATTTGGAAATCCAGCCGCACGCCCCCGAACTTCATGAACCAATCTACGCATTGGCTAAAAAATTGAATATAAAAATTGTTGGAACTCAAGACGTTCATTATGTGAATAAAGACGACCGGAC
>CAYIWX010000016.1:0-10392 GCA_964367305.1 uncultured Candidatus Saccharibacteria bacterium | reverse complement strand
CACTTTCAGTCACAGCCCCGCTCTTCTACAACAACACAACCGGTGCTTTCTCTCTTGGCATTACGGCCGTATCGAGTACGCGAGCGATAAATACATCTGGAGGGATACAAGGCGGCGGAGACTTGTCGGCAGACAGGACACTCGCGCTCGGCTTCACAATAGTTTCAAGCACGCGAGCGATTAATACCGGGAGTGGTCTGCTTGGCGGGGGAGATCTCTCAGCTGATCGCACTCTTTACGTAAATCTTCTTTTCTCAACTGCCACAATCACAACTGCTACAACGACTAACCTTTACTTCACAGCAGCGAGTGGGACGACACTTGGTTTAGGCGCAACTGTTTTCTCTGCAACGGCCCTTACTCCGGCTGCCGCTTACACTCTCGGCGCATTAACGCAAAACATCACATTGCAAGGCGCCACAACCACAATTACCGCAACCTCAAGCGGTCCGATAATCTTTAATACCGGAAGCTTGGAGAGATTTAGAGTGGCTTCGAGTGGCCAGATTATTGTTGGAGATGGCAATACTTCATCGACCGCAAAAATTTATATTAATGCAACCGCCACTGCCGCAAATGATGTTGCGGGTATTTTAGGAAATTATGTGATTAATCCTTCAGCTTCCGGAAACTTCCAGTTTGGCAATCGTTATATTGTGAGAGTTTCTTCGACTGCGGCAACGACCGCCGACGGTACTTTTGTAAGAATGGTTGATAATACGGAGCTTACCAATACCGTAAGGGGTATGGAAATTCAAGCTTGGTCTGGTTCTAATACTTCGGGCACCAATGTGGGTATTTGGACAGCCGGCAGAACCTTTGGTATCCAAGCAATTACAAATGGCACGGCTGGCGCCTCATCTACCCCGGCCGCGATCTTTGGTGAAACAACAAGCGCTGATCAGGGCCAAGTTCTGCGGTTGTATTCAAATGACATTGCCTCATCTGGCCAAGACATGGCCCAGTTCTATCAAGAAATTTCTACTTTTAGGGGCAATGGACTGTTTATGGATTTTGCTCGAGGCGGTGGTACATTTAACGGAAAATTCCTTAATTTTCAAAATAATCAGTCGGTCAAATTTGCTGTGAATGCTTCGGGGACAACAATGATCGGCACTTCAACACCATTCGGCACTTCTACGATGTTGGTTGTCTGCGCTATAAACAACTGTACCTTGCCTGCTGCCACAAATACTGTTGCTGTTTTCGGTTCGGTTGACGGAACGACTGGCGGCAATTCCATCAGCGCAAGAGGCATAATTACCGGATCACTTGCCGACGTTGGAGAATATGTCCCTATTATCGGATCAAAAGATGATTACGAAACCGGTGATCTCTTGAGTATTGACTCAACCTCTGGAGCAATCGCATTTAGAAAATCAAGCTCAACCTATGATTCTAATTTGGCGGGGGTAGTGACACCGGCTTCGGCGTTTGTCGCCGGTGGTGACATTGCGGATTTAGAAAGTGCCGTAATCATGGCTCTATCGGGCCGAGTGCTTGCGAAAGTTTCGGGCGAGAACGGTCCTATTAAAGCAGGAGACTTGATTGCCGCTTCGTCAAAATCAGGCGTTGGAATGAGAGCTATTCATGTGGGAAGAGTTGTTGGTATCGCACTTGAAGAATTTAATTCAACTTCAACCGAAAGCGAAGAAAAAATTATGATCTTTGTGAATCCTCACCTTGGTTTCCCGCCGCAGGCCGACATATTGCAACCACAGGAAGACGGAACGGCTAATATAAATACATTTACTTTTGATGAAAAAATGACGATTAAAGTTGGAACTTTGGTGGCCGATAGAATAATTGTTGAAGATTTGACTGTCGGTTCAGAAGAAAATCCGACGGGGATCACGCTATTCGATAGGAAAACTAAAGAACCCTACTGTTTCGTAATCGAAGACGGCGCGCCGAAAACTTACAAAGGTAAGTGTGAAGGAAATGATTTTGGCGAAGCGAATTTGTTGAATTCAGAAAGTACAAACACAGAACAAGGAGGAGGGGCTCCGAGTAGCGAACCTGAACCATCAATCAACGCAGGACCAACACCAGAAACGCAAACAGCATCGAGTTCAGAGCCTGCAGGAGAAACGGTAATCGAACCAAACACCGAACCCATGAGCGAACCGATCTCTGAATCACCGCCCGCTGAATCATTACCTGAAACTCCAGCGACAGGAGAATCTTCGGTAGAGAATACTGAACCGGTGTCGGAGCCGCCAATTGTTGAAACTCCTCCCGCAGAACCAGTGAACGAGCCGACCCAGACAGAAACACCGCCTGAAACAAACAACGAAACGCCTCCGGAACAAAGTTTATAAAATAACATTACGTTCACGATCGTGAATGTAATGTTATAAAGATAAATAAAAAATGGAAAACGAAAATACAAAAAATAATAAAAAAGTTCTCTTAATGATTGATGACGACCCCGTGCTTTTGAGAGCTTATGAGGCGATGTTTAAGCTCCACGGTGTTGAGCCCTTGCTCGCGAAAAGTGGGGAGGAGGGCTTAAAAAAAATTCAGAGCGAATTGCCCGATTTTGTGGTAATTGATATTCGAATGCCTAATATGACCGGCATCGATCTTCTGAAAATTTTAAGGAAAGACGAGAAATTTAAAAACCTCCCGGTCCTTGTTCTTACTAATTACGATTTGCAGGAGTATCGAAAAGAAACAGAGGGACTTAGCGTGGTTGATTTTATTGTAAAAACCGACATTCGGGGGGAAGAGCTTGTTAAAAAAGTTACTGGGTATCTTTTGGGTGACGGCAAAGAGCAAATTCGATGACTTCATTACAAGTAGAATATTTATTGGATATCGTTATGCTTTGTTTCGGTATTCTGTTTTTGATTCGATTCAAAAAACCCATCGGCAGTAACTTTGCTTCTGTTTTTAGATTCTTTTCGGTAGGGGTTATTATTTTGGTCTTGAATCATTTTTTCGATACGGCTTTTTTAGCCGACTTCCTGAAGAAAACCGGTCATGTTAATGATTTCTTTCAAGCTTCGATTATTCATCGAGTTGTTAATTTGATTGGCCTTTCGATTATGGTTGCGGGTTATTTTAAACTGTTGCGATTGAGCGAAAAAGAACAAGAGGTCGATAAAGCCAAAACTGAATTTGTGTCTTTGGTTTCTCATCAGCTTCAAACCCCACTGACTATTATTCGGAGTTATACTGATTTGTTACTTGAAGGCAGTGTTGGGAAACTAAACAAAGAAGAAGGGGAATTTATAAAAAACATAAAAAACTCAAGCGATCGAATGTCTCAATTAGTGAAATCCTATCTTAATGTTTCAAGGATTGATTTAAATACATTTTCTATTGAACCTGAATCTGTGGACATCATAAGTATTGCTAATCAGAATCTGAAAAGTTTTGCGGAACAAATCAAAAAGAAAAAACTCAAAATTATTAAAAACTTTGACAAAAAAATACTGATCATTAACGCTGACCCCAAAATAATAAATATTGTTTTTCAGAATTTGATTTCTAATGCGATAAAGTATAATCAAATAAAAGGCAAGATAGAAATATCCGTAACAAAAAAAGACCTCGATATTTTAATCGTCGTTAAAGATGATGGTTATGGTATTCCCAAAAATCAGCAAGATAAGGTTTTTACGAAACTTTTTAGGGGAGACAATGTTGTCCAAAAAGTAAGAGAAGGGACGGGTTTGGGCTTGTACATTATTAAATCGGTTCTTGAGCGAATTCAGGGGAAAATTTGGTTTGAATCCGAAGAAAATAAAGGTACTAGTTTTTCTGTATTGCTGCCGATTGAAATGAAGCCCCGCAAAGGAACTAAAAATTTGTTATAATAAAGACAAATTATGACAGAACAATTATCTAAAAAGGTGGTTTTAGCAATTGAGGACGAAAGGCCCCTTCTTCAGATTTATAAAATTATGCTTGAAAAATACGGCATTCATACTTTTATTGCTGAAGACGGCGAACAAGGTTTAGATCTCGTGAAAAAGGAATCGCCCGATTTCGTTATTTTAGATATTCGAATGCCTAAAATGGACGGCATTGAAGTTTTGCGCCAAATGCGAGCCGACCCGAAATACAAAGACATTCCTGTTCTTATTCTGACGAACTATAATCTTGAGGAGTATCGGAGCGCGGTTAAAGATCTGAACGTCTTAGATTTTTTGGTTAAGAGCGATGTCGAAATTAAAAACGTAGTCAAGGCGGTTAAAGAGTTTCTAGAAAAAAACCAATGGTCAAGATTTTAATAGTTGAAGACGACCCGTTGCTTGTTGGTTTATACGAAAAATCTTTTAAGCTCGCGGGTTATGAGGCAGAGATCGCTTTTAATGGCAGGGAGGGTTTTGAGAAGCTTGAGTTAATGGATAAAAAGCCGACCGTGATTTTATCCGATATCATGATGCCCGAGATGAATGGTTTGGAATTTTTAGAAAAAATAAAAGCCAACCCGAATTTAAAAAATATTCCGGTTATAATGCTTACTAATTTAGCCGGAGACAAAGACGCTGAAAGGGCCTTGTCCTTAGGAGCCATTACTTACCTTGTTAAAAGCCAATATCAACCAAAGGAGGTAGTAGCGAAGGTTAAGGAACTTATCGGCGCTTATACCCGTGACGGGGAAGTGCCGGAAACAAAAGTGGTAATTAAAAAACTTGGTAAAAAGTAGGATTTTTTTTGTTCTCTGCCTGCCCGCCACAGCCTTGGCGACGGCGGGTTTTTTATTCATTGTTCTTTATCTAGTCTTCGTGAGAGAAACCAAGGCGGCCGTTACTTATTCGCGGGCCCCAACCGGACCCAATGTAACCAGTCCGGTTACTTTTAAAGTTTCTTTCGATAATTTCGGAGAGATTGGTTGTCCTGCCGATTACTCTTATTGGGGAGTAATAACGGGATATTCAGAACAAACGGAAACCGTAGGTAATGTTTTTTATCCTTCTTCTAGAACTAGCGGAAACTTTACTTTTCCTCTGCCAATGGGAGGTTACTCCGGAGTGAATTTTTTGTGTTCAATAGACGATTTTGTCCCGGCAGATATCGGTTCTGCTGTGGGGAACGATATAGAAGGAGACGGTTCTTATTTAATATTTCGTATTGTAGCAGAGTCGTCGGGGGGAACTGTTAATGTTCACACTCCCGAAATTAAAATTTTGAGTTCAGTTCCCAAAGAAAGTTTTTCAGGACCTCTGGAAATCAAATATAAGGCCTCTGATGAGGACAATGCGATCGGAAGGCCTGACTACGGCTTGAAAGAATTACCAGTAAACATCTATTACAACAGCATCGAAGAGGCAAGTAACAAATTCGTTCCTATTGCAGAAAACCAGCCGGCTTCAGGAACGATTATTTGGGATACTTCAAAAATAAGAGATGGCGGATATAGATTGAGATTAACAGCTTCTGGGGTAGATGGAGATTTCGGCCAAGCAATTACAGATTTCTTTGTTTTAGACAACAGCAAACCAATTTTTAAGATTGACATTAGCCCCGATTTCTCAAAAGGCGAGCCGGTGAATTTAGAGATAGAAAGTTCTGAATCATTGAAAGATGTGACGGTTTTAAAAATCGCTCAAGCCGGACAGGGTCCGGTGGAAGTGGAGCTAAAAGGCCGGCCAGACCTAAGAAAATTCACCGCTAATTATAGGCCCGTTCAGGGATTTGACGGCCTAGCTCAAATCTTTATAAGTGGGGAGGATTTATCTGGCAATGGGGGCAACTCAATTGTTGGAGACGATTCTTTTTGGGTGGGAATAAAACCCCCCAGAGCGCCCATAATTAAATCGCCGGAAAATAAAATCACTATTACCGAAAATAAAATTGACATAGAAGGCATTGCTACAAATGCCAAGCGTGTAATTCTTAAAGTGAATGGTGAAAGAGAATATATTGAAGAGAAAATTGGAAGGCGCGGGCAATTTTTGGTCAGGGGCATTCAGTTAGATCCGGCTTTTAATAAAGGAAGGAATTTTATAACTATTAGATCGGAAGATTTCAAAGGAATTATTTCAGAGCCAGCGACACTCGAGATTTTAATCAATAGTCCTCCAACCATTTCTTTAACCGAACCGAAGGGACGCCTTTTAAAATTGAACGGTCTCATTAGATTTGCTTGGAAAGCTTCGGATATTAACGATGATTTATTGACTTATGGGGTTGAACTTAGTGATGATGGCGGAAATAATTGGAAAATTATCGCGCAAAATTTGAAAACAAAAGAATTTGTTTGGGATTCAAGTTGGGCGCCGGACGGCTCTAATTATTTAATCAGAGCAATTGTTTCTGATGGTACATTTACGGGCGAAGCGAAAGGAAATCGATTTGGCATCGTAAATAACCTTCCGATAATTATTTTGGATGCTAGTGGCGATTTTTTCACAGCTGAAGAGACCAAAATTTTTGCAGGGTTTGTAAGAAGCAGAGAAGATTTAATTCGAAAACTGGAGTTGAGCTTCGATAATGGAAAGAGTTGGAAAGAAATTTTGCCAGAAGATGGTCTATGGGACTCAAATTTAGAAAAGTTTAGTTTAGCTGTTTTAAGCCTTAGAGCCGGCCCCAAACAAATTCTTCTGCGGGGAACTTCGCGGTCGGGCAAAATTGTAATTAATGCTCAACAATTAAAAATCTTTTTTGACAATCAGATCCCAACATTTATATCAGAAGACTTATCTACCAAACCTTCAAAGAACCCTTATTTGAAAATTAATGGAATCGCTCGTGATAATTTTGCCGGTATTAAGTCGGTTGAATATGCAATTGATGACTCGGGGTGGTTTTTGGGAGTTATAGAAAGAGGGCTAGAGACCGAAAGAGCCGAATTTAAAATTAATCATCCCGACACATTAAAAGACGGAGAGCATAGCATTAAAATCCGAGTTGTTGACAGAGCGGGGAATATTTCTAAAGTAAAAATTCAAAAAATAAATATTGACGCGACGGCCCCCAGGCTTGGCAGTTTCATTATCCGATTAAACGGAAAAATCGTTTTGCCTAAAAACCCGAGAGAATTTGAATTACCTCTAAATTCTGCTATTGGTCTATTTCTTGCTATTGCGGGAAAACCCAAAGAAACTCATTTGTTTTTAAGTGACAAAGAGATTGATTTTAAACTAAACGAGAAAAAACTTTGGCAAGCTGATTTTATAGTCCAAGGAGACGCCGCTATAAGAGTTTTGACCAATGACGAACTAGGAAACAAAAAAGAAAAAGAAATAGCTAAAATTTTTGTAAGATGAGAAAAAAATTCTTAACATCCATTTCTATAATAATTTTTGTTCTAGCGATATTTTCTATTTCAAAAATAGCCCCGCAGTTTTTAGAAAAATTATTTCCAAAAAAACTTGGATCTAATTTAGCGCCCGATTTTGTTTTAAAGGATTTAGAAGGAAAAAGCGTTAAATTGTCTGATTTTCGGGGCAAAAAGGTAATTTTAAATTTTTGGGCATCGTGGAATGAAAATTCTCTAGAAAAACTTAAAATGTTAAATGATTATAAAAATTCTGCAGCAGACGACCTGCTTATTTTAACGATAAACAATCAAGAAGATTTAGAAACAATCGAGGAAAATGTCGCAAATTTTAAATTAATCACGCTTTTAGACACCGAAGGCGAGGTGGGCGAGCTTTATGACATAAGCGTTTTGCCGGAAACATTTTTTATTAACAGAGCGGGGTTACAAGTTTCTAAATTTTTAGGTCCGTTCACTACCCAACAGATTCAAAAAGAGGTTAATAAGTTGTGATAGTAGGACAGATATACCTGTAGATATTAATGGATATTGACGGATACTAAATTGATAGATATTTATGGATACCAAAAAAAGACATATTTTACTCAAAGATTTGGAGGTTTATAAATTAGCTAGGCAACTGTCTGGGGTAGGATGGGAAATTTATAAAAATTTAAATTGGCAAGATAAGAAGACGATGGGGAATCAGTTTATAACCGCCGTTGATTCTGTTGGAGCGAATATTGCCGAAGGGTACGGACGGTATCATTTCCTAGACAAGATTAGGTTTCTTTACATTGCTAGAGCTTCTCTTGCAGAGGCCCTCGAACATTGGTTAGGGCTTTTAAAAGAACGTGATAAAATTAGTAAAGAGGATTATACGGCTTTTTTTGACATTGCCAACAAAACTTCTTTAAAGCTTCAGAATTTTATTTTCGCCCTTTATAAAGCGAAAAGTAAGATCAAATAGTATCAATCAATATCAAAGAATATCTATAGATAACTTTTAAATATGAGCAACTTTATCATTTTCAGCAACATTCATCTTGGTCTTGAACTTTTAGGGGCCGTTATCTTTTTTGTTATTTCCTGGCTTTTTTTCGAGGCCTACCTTATTAAGAGAGATATTTTTAGTGCGACAAGGACTTTAGGATTCTTGCTTTTAAGCATAAGTCAGGTTTTTCATTCTACTTTTTCATTCAGCTTTAATTACTCTGGCCCAACTTATGCACTGGGAATAATTTTCTTGATTTTAAGCTTTGGTTTGGAAAAATTGCCGACACGTCCGAATCATAATTTTGTATTTTTGCCCCTAATTTCTTTTTTCAATAAACCGGTTGTTTCTTTAGTGCTTAGTTTAATTTTCTTCTCCTCCCTGCTTAAACGTTACTTTAAAAATGTCGAAAAATTATTAAAACCGCTCGTAATCGGATTTTTATTTTTAACAATTTCTTTCCTCGTCGGCTTTTTTTCCGATGCGGAAAACTTCAATTTATTTTATGTCTTAGAACATGGTTTAAAGTTAATAGCATTTTTGGGCATCGGAGCGTGGGGATGGCGGCTTTTGAGTTTAAGAATCCGTGAAGAAGCGTTGCTTGTTTTTATAGGAACCTCCCTTTTTATTTCTTTGCTTTTGACGACAATCTTTTCCACCATCTTATTAAAAAGAATAGAAAGCGAGGTAAAAGAAAATCTATCTTCAAGCGCCCGAATTTTCAACTTTTATGTTAATAGCTTAAAAAGCAAATCACTCGCTTCGCTCCAAACAATAGCCAAAGACGATGATTTTGTTTCCTCTTTTAGCGAAAAAAACCTCAAGGACTTAGGAAAAGTTTCAACAAACCTTGTTGATGATTTGGATTTGGATTTCATTACAGTCGCACTACCGAATGGCAATGTTATTTTTAAGCTTAATTTTCCGATTGTAAGCGGAGAAAATATTTTAACCGGAACTATCGGTTTAGAAGCGCTTGAGGGCAAAAATGCAGTTACGTTAGGTGTCTCGGAGGGTGAGAGATTTTCCATAAGAGCCGCAACGCCGATTTTTGTGAAGGGCAGAGTCAGCGGCGTTTTAATCGGCGGGTATCTTTTGAATAATAATTTCCTTGAAGATTTTAAAAATATAAGCAATTTTGAATCATCTGTTTTTGTAGATAATAAAGTTTTTGCCTCAACCATTTTTAGCTTGGGTGATGAACTTAAGGAGCTTTTGGTCCAAAACAAAGTTAAAAATGGTGAAGAATTTTTAGGAAGTACTGATTTTTTCGGGGAGGACATTATAGGCAGTTTTTCCCCAATTAAAAACATTGATGGTCGGGTTGTGGCAACACTAGCGATCACAACAACGCCGGGTGAGCTCTTAGCCGAGGCACGAGGAACAAACCAACTCACCCTCTTTATAGTTTCTCTTATAGTTTTATCTTTAATAGTACCTCTATATAAATTCAGTATTTTTCTTACTTCTTAGGATTATAGTATTTTGTATACTGTATAAAGTATTTGGTATAAGGTATACTTGTATTCTTTATGGGATCGGATTCAAAAATAAAATCTTTTAGAGACTTGAATGCTTGGAAGGAGGGGCACAAATTAGTTTTGATGATATATGAAATTACGAAGAAATTTCCTCAATCGGAAACGTTTAGTTTGACTAATCAGGTGAGGAGAGCGGTGGTCTCAATAACTTCGAACATTGCCGAAGGGTTTAGCAGAAATACATCCAAAGAAAAATACCAATTCTACTCTATTGCCCACGGCTCGCTCTCTGAATTACAAAATCAGCTTTTTATAGCAAAAGACGTTGGTTATTTAGATAACGAGAGTTTTAATAAGGTTTTTGATCAAACTAATATAGTAAGCCGCCTATTAAACGGATTAAAACGAATAAAGTATCAGTAAAATCTACTTTGTATAAGGTATTCTATGTGCTTGTATAAAGTATATTGTATCCATTTGCGGGGTTATTTTTGGTTGTAACGGTTATGTAACGCACCGAAAAACCTCATTTTCAGGTAAAATATAGAAAATACATTATACCGAATACCGCATACACGATACACGATACAGGATACCGCATACACGATACAAAATACCCTATACCGCATACAAACATACCCACATACAAGCTTGTCCACATTTTAAGCAAATTTTTGAGAGTTTTCGCTGTTATAATTAGT